>DASRRA010000138.1:0-6318 GCA_035696085.1 Bacteroidia bacterium
GGGCAAATAAAAGTAGATGAAGTGACCTATGTGGGCGATGGAAAAGATAAAGCGCAGATTGGAATTGAATTGCACTCAGGTAAAAACCGTATCGTTAGAAGGATATTTGAACACCTGGGATACAATGTCAGAAAGCTGGACAGAGTGATGTTTGGTTCCCTTACCAAGAAAGAATTGGCACGTGGACGCTGGCGGTTTTTAACAGATGCCGAAGTAGGTATCTTGAAAATGATAAGTGAGGATAAATAAACACGATTAATCCATAAGAATTCCGGATCAGTAAAATGGTCCGGAATTCTTGTTTTATAAACCCTTTACCCATACTAAACTTATCCACTTGCCGTTATTGATAACATCTTTTTAAAAGTCGAATTTTGTGCATCGTTTTTTGTAAACTTTGTAGTATAAGCTGAAACGATGAAATGAATGCCTTTCCTGATCATAATACTACACCTTCTGCATCCTTCTTCCAAAAATGGATGAAGAAACTCTGGAACGGATTGCTCTATACTGTTTTACTGTTTGTGCTTCTTGTTGCGCTGGCATTTGGTATAGGTAAAATGTATGAATCAGAAGTGAAACAATATGTGATCAATGAATTGAACAAGCAGTTGAATACACCCGTCATTATCGATACAAAAGACATCAATTTTTCCATTATCAAGAATTTTCCATACGCCTCCGTCGATTTTAAAAACCTGAAGGCGATGGATGCCATTGAAAGTAAACATAAAGACACCTTGTTCAAGGCCAACAAAATTTCCTTTCAATTTAACCTTCCCGACATTTTTAAAAAGAATTACCACATCAAAAAAATTGAAATTGAAAATGTGGTACTGAATATTCGTATTGATGAAAACGGAAGTGACAATTATCATTTCTGGAAAAAATCAACCGATACCACAAATTCAAATTTTGCGTTCGCATTAGAGAAAATTCACTTATCTCAGCTGCGGATTATTTACAAGAATCATCAAAGCCATCAAAAGACAGATTTTACAATCAATGAGAGTGCGCTGTCCGGGGAATTTTCAGAAAAGAATTATTCCTTGAAAACGACGGCTGAATTATTCATTACAACCATTCAATCCGATAGTATCTCTTATCTAAAAAGGAAAAATGTATATACGGATTTGACATTGAATGTAGATAACATCGCTGATTCCTATAAAATTGGTTATGGAAAAATAAAAATTGAAGATTTGACTTTTGAAACAGGCGGAGAAGTACTGCATGCATCCACCGAACCGGTTTTGAATATTGCCATCAAAGGAAAGGATATGAATATTAAATCCTTACTCTCTTTGATTCCTAAACAGTACAAAAAGAGTATAGAAGACTATAAAAGCACCGGCGATTTTTATTTCGACGCAAGCATACAAGGCCCATTTTATAAAGATCTTTCACCCCAGGTAAAGGCTGATTTTGGTATGCGGAACGCAACAATTGAACAAACAAGAGAAAATGTAGTGTTGACCAATGTGAATTTAAAAGGGCACTATACAAATGGTTCAACAGATACCAGGCAACCGTCTTCGCTAACATTGAAATCGTTTTCAGCAATTCTTAAAAATGAGCAGATAAAAGGAGAGTTGTCTATTATTAATTTTAGTAATCCATCCATCAATGGAAAGATGAAAGCTACATTTAATTTATCCGAATTGCAACATTTTGTGAACCTCGATACGATCGAACAAATTTCAGGAGGCGTTGTTATTGATGCTGTATTCAAAGCGAATAACAGAAATGAAACAACAGGTTTATACAATGAGGTGACCACCGCCGGTGATTTGAAAATTACCAATATGAACCTTCAGATAAAAAATAATATCCTGAAATTTTCAAATATCAATGGTGATTTTAAATTCAATAACAACGATTTAATCGTTAATCAATTCTCTGGAAATATTTCTAACAGCGATTTTGAGCTGCATGGCTTTTTCAGAAACATTGTGGGGTATGTATTAAAAGATAAACAGGACATCAATGTAGAAGCAACGTTACATTCAAAAATGATCAATCTTAACGAGATACTCGCCAATAAAGAAGAGGATAAGGCGAAAGAGAGCAAATACAAACTTAAATTTTCTGAACACATCAATGTAAACTTAAACAGTGATGTGGAGAAATTAAAATTTAGAAACTTCATAGCTACAGATATAAAAGGAATTGTTCAGCTGAAGGATCGAAAACTGATAGTGGACCCCCTTACCTTGTCAACCATGGAAGGTGTTATCACTACAAGTGGAATGGTGGACGGCAGCGATACAACCAACCTCATCGTTACCTGCTATTCTGATATCAATAAAATAAATATCACGCAGTTGTTTTCATCGTTTGAAAATTTTAATCAAACAAATATTACTGACAAAAATATCAAAGGAGTGGCAACCCTGAAGGTGCAATTCTCTTCGGAATTTTCACCGGAGTTAGACATGGATATGAATAAATTGTATGCCGGTATTGATTTGAATATTGAAAACGGAGAGCTAAATAATGTAGAATCCATGAAAAGCCTGTCGCGCTTCATTGATTTGAAAGAACTGGAGAATATTCGATTTGCCAATCTGAAAAATCAGATTGAAATTAAAAAGCAAATGATTACCATTCCAAAAATGGAAATAAAATCGAGTGCGATTAATTTAACGGCTTCGGGAACACACACATTTGACAATAAAATTAATTATAGAATTAAGTTATCATTAAATGAGTTGTTGGGCAAAAAGGCAAGACGCGCAAAAAAGGAAAACGATGAGTTTGGACAAGTGGCAGATGACGGCTTAGGGCGTACTAATTTATTTTTATTGATGACCGGAACCACAAGTAAGCCTGTCATAAAATACGATTCCAAGAGTGCCGTTCAAAATGTGAGGCAGGATCTAAAAGTTGAAAAGCAGAATTTTAAAGGGATTTTGAAGGATGAGTTTGGCCTCTTTAAAAGAGATACCACCCTGAAACAAAAGGCCCCATCTGATAATAAAGCAAAGTCAAAAATAAAATGGGGAGAAGCAGATAAAAAAGAAGAGAAAAAAGAATTAAAGAAACCGAAGAAGGAAGAGGAAGATTTCTAAAAAAGAAGTAAATTTAGATTCCGTTTTAATTATTGTCAGTTCGATCGCATGCCACCTGAGCTTTAGCGATGGCGCAACGGAGTCGAGAATTTTTAAATTAAACAAGAAAACCCAAAATTTGTGAATATTTACTCAAGAAAACAACAATGGAAATTATGGCTTGTGGTTGCAGCTGTTTTGATTGTTGGTGCATCTTTATGGTATGCAAATGTATTGGTAAATAAAATAGCAAAAGAAGAACGTGTAAAAGTAAAGCTATGGGCAGATGCCATTCAAAAAAAGGCCAACCTGGTAAAATACACCAATGAACTTTTCAATAAAATTAAAGTTGACGAACGAAAAAAAGTGAGGTTATGGGCTGAAGCAACCCGTCAGTTAACCTATGAACTCAGCGATTATAGTTTTGCACTTAAGGTTGTTTCCGATAATACAACTGTTCCCGTTATTCTTGCAAATGAAAATGGTGTACCCATCACCTCCCGAAACCTGGATACATTAAGAGAAAATGATCAGGCATTTCTGTTGGAACAAATGAAAATAATGGCTGCTGTACAAGAGCCCATTGAAATCAATATATTAAAAGGACAGAAAAATTATTTGTATTACAAGGATTCAAAATTATTTTCTGAGCTCAAAACTGTACTGGACGACCTGGTTAAATCATTTATTTCAGAAGTAGCTATTAACTCGGCTTCTGTTCCGGTTATTTATACCGATTCCACCAAAAAGATTGTCATTGCATACGGCCCCAATGTCGATTCGGTTAAAATAAAAGATCCCGTTTTTCTTCAATCTACACTTGCCGAAATGGCCTCTCAAAACCAACCCTTGGAAGTGGAGTTTGGGAATGGAAGCAAAAGTTTTATTTTCTACAAAGAATCTATTTTGCTGACACAATTAAAATACTACCCCTTGGCCATGTTGATTGTTATTGGTGTATTTTTATTAATAGCATATGTACTGTTTAGCACGGCAAGGAGAGTTGAACAAAATCAGGTATGGGTGGGTATGGCAAAAGAAACCGCCCATCAGTTGGGAACACCTTTGTCCTCATTAATCGCCTGGCTGGAATATTTAAAAGGAAAAGGATTGGATTCGGAAACGGCCAAAGAGATTGAAAAAGATTTAAGCCGTTTGAATATGATTACAGAACGCTTTTCAAAAATCGGTTCGGTACCTGTTCTGGATCATGTTGATTTAATTGCTGTATTAAAAGATGCCATCGATTATATGCGCTTACGAACTTCCAAAAATGTACAATTCAAACTGGATTACGATGAAAAACAAACCCTGCTTGCACAGTTGAATGTACCCCTATTTGAATGGGTTATTGAAAATATCATTCGTAACGCCGTAGATGCCATGAATGGTAATGGTGAAATAACCATTTCCCTGCATGATCAAACACAATTTGTTTACATTGATATTTCAGATACCGGAAAAGGAATTGTAAAATCAAAATTCAAAACTGTTTTTGAGCCGGGCTACACCACTAAGAAAAGAGGGTGGGGACTCGGTTTATCACTTACCAAACGTATCATTGAAAATTATCACTCCGGAAAAATTTTTGTGAAAAGCTCCGATCCTCAAAAAGGAACCACATTCAGGATTGTTATCAATAAATAATCCGAATGGCAGGTATATACATCCATATTCCGTTTTGCAAACAAGCTTGCTATTATTGTGATTTCCATTTTTCTACTTCCCTGAAAAATAAATTATCTTTTTTAAAAGCATTGGAAAAAGAAATCGCTTTGAGAAAGGATTTTTTTCTTCATGAGAAAACAACTAACAAAAAGATTGATACCATTTACTTTGGTGGAGGAACGCCATCCATGCTGGAGGTTTCCGAACTGATGGGTATTTTTGAAATACTTCACAAGTATTTTGAAATCGATAAGCATGCGGAAATAACATTGGAAGCCAATCCGGATGACTTGTCTATTCAAAAACTACGTGACTTAAAAGCAACTCCTCTTAATCGCCTTAGTATTGGTATTCAAAGTTTTTATGATGAAGACCTGCATTTGATGAATCGTGCCCACAATGCAAAGGAAGCATTAACTGTTGTGCAGCATGCCCAGGATAACGATTTCAACAACATCTCCATCGACCTTATTTACGGAATTCCCACATTAACGCATCAGCATTGGGAACAAAATCTAAGAAGAGCTTTTGATTTAGATGTTAAACACATTTCTGCGTATTGCCTAACAGTTGAACCCAAAACAGCTTTAGACAAACTCATTGCAACGGGTAAAATAAAAAATGTGGATGAACAGCACAGCTCTGAACAATTTGAAATGATGCTAAAAGAAATGAAGAGCAATGATTTTCAACAATACGAAATCTCTAATTTTTGTAAAGATCAATTTTACTCCAGGCACAATAGTAATTACTGGCTTAAAGAAAACTACCTGGGATTGGGACCATCCGCGCATTCGTACAACGGACGAGTCAGACAATGGAATGTAGCGAACAATGCAAAATATATTCGTGCACTTGAAAATAATCTTACGCTTGATTCGGAAAACGCATTGTTTGAGCAGGAGACTTTAACCCTCTATCAACGTTACAATGAATATGTGTTAACGTCCTTACGCACCATTTGGGGGACAGATTTGAATTATATAAAGCAACAGTTTGGAGATGACTTTTATACGCATTGTTTAAAAGAAACACAACCCTATTTTTTACGAGACCAGATCAGAAGAGAAAATGATTGTTTATTTTTATCAGATGCTGGAAAATTGTTTGCCGATAAAATTTCGAGCGACTTGTTTATCACACCTTAACTTTCTAAAGATGATTGCAAAAATTTCACATAAAGGTAAAACCTATCAAACGGACCTGAGCAAACCAATTGACATTTCTATTCCTTTAAGAACCGGTGAAGAAAATGTAAGTGCCTGGTACGTGGCGCCAGTTAAAATAGAACCGGTTCAATCGGGTGATTGGATTGGGGACGTGAATAAAGGAGGTTCTGTCAATTTTAGAAACATCACATTTAATCCTCATGGAAATGGAACACATACGGAATGTGTTGGACATATTAGCAAAGAGAATTACTCCATTAATAAATCACTTACCACCTTTTTTTTTGTAGCGGAGCTGGTCACTGTTTTGCCGGATGAACTAGACAATGGCGACAAAGTCATTACAAAGGAACATCTACAAAATACTTTATCCAGTAAGAAACCAGAAGCGATCATCATTCGAACCCTGGATAATAATATATCAAAAATTA
>DASRRA010000139.1:0-5637 GCA_035696085.1 Bacteroidia bacterium
AGGATTAAGCGGGTTGTTATTGATGTCAATATCCGGAGCAAAATTAATCTGCATGCCTAAACGCTTGCATTGACGGGCGATTTCAATACCCATCTCATAAATTAAAGAATCATTCTGAATGGCACCCAATGTCATTTGTCTGGGAAATTTGGTTGTACTATCCAGTCGCATTCCCAGTCCCCACTCCGCATCCATTGAAACCAACAAGGGTACCTTTACACAAGCCTGGTAACAATTGGTAAGCATGGCCTGACGTATAGGTCCGCCCTGAAAAAAAATCAAGCCCCCGATATTATAATCGTCCACCAGTTTTTTTATTTCCTTGATGTGATTTTTGTCTTTATTGGAATAAGCGGCAACCATAAATAGTTGCGCAATGCGCTGTTCAGGGGTTAATGTTTTAAAAACCGAATCGGCCCAATGCGTATTTGTTGTATAAAAAGGAGGGTCTTGTTTTGATGGTTCTTGGGCGTAGGTAGCGGTAACAATCGTACAAATCAAACATAAAAGTGCTATTCTTTTTCTCATAGGATCAGGTTACAAAACATCATAGGGAAGAAATCACGCTAATTTACAGTGGTTGAGTGGTTCATTTTTTATTCCTTTTTTTACTTTTCAACTATGGACTGTTAATGGAAATTGAAGAAAAAAATAAAAATTTGTTATGGGTGGTACTTACCTTCGTATCGCTTATTCATATGGTGTTTTAAGAGATGTATAAAAAACTTTTTAATGTGATGGTTTTGATGATTACAGTGCTTACTGTAAATCTGCTGACGGGTTGGATTACTGAATACATTATCCATTACAAACTTGGTTTTAGTCCCTATAAATACACAGCCATTGCTATGCTGGCGCTTGTTTTCATACTGGTACCAGCCTATAGTTACCTGGATAAAAAAGTAGAATACCTGATTGCCAAAGTGTTGTTATCCGGCAGTAATTCCTTTGGTAAAATTATGGGGCTGCTGTTTTCTTTTACGCTTATTTTCAGCATCCTGTTCACGATTTATTTACATGAATGGTTTCATATTAATTTGCTGGTTGTGCTGAGAGAGAAAATTTTCTAAAAGCATGAAAAGGCGTTAAGTGTAAGCCGCTGCCGGGGGCGGAAAAAACTCTATCTTGTCACAGTTTCAACAAAGGTTTGACTTCTAACCGGGGGGATGTCGAATTTAAATAAACAGCACAATCCTTTATTGATAGCCCCGATTGTAGCGGAAAGCCTGCCGCGGAATAAAATAAAATCAGTGGAAATAATTCATTCGGCAGCTTGCAGCGAAAAGCGGGACCAAAGGAAATAAAGAGCATGAAAGATTCGCTCGTTAAAATTCAATTACATATTTGTTAATTCCCTCCATACCTGAGAAATATTACCTACTACATATCGATTATTAATGTTATTTTTGTAAAATCTTTTCTCCTATGTCAGACATCATTCAGCTATTGCCCGATTCCGTTGCTAACCAGATTGCTGCCGGTGAAGTTGTTCAGCGGCCAGCCTCTGCTGTAAAGGAATTGATGGAAAATGCGCTTGATGCAGGCAGTACCCACATTCAGTTAATTGTAAAAGATGCTGGCAAAACTCTTATCCAGGTTATTGATAATGGCTGCGGCATGAGTGAAACGGATGCCCGACTGAGTTTTGAGCGTCATGCCACCTCTAAAATAAGAAAAGCGGAAGATTTGTTTTCCATACGTACCATGGGGTTTCGGGGTGAGGCACTGGCATCTATTGCGGCTATTGCACAAGTGGAGCTAAAAACCCGGCAGCCTGACAAGGAATTGGGGGTATGTATTGAAATTGAGGGAAGCGAAGTAAAAAACCAGGAAGCGTGTTCCGCCTCAGCAGGAACCTCTATTTCAGTTAAAAATTTATTTTATAATATTCCGGCTAGAAGAAATTTTTTAAAAACAGATACTGTTGAATTGCGCCATATCATTGATGAATTTCAACGGGTAGCCATTCCTAATCCCCATATTGCATTTACGTTTCACTCCAACAATACAGAAGTATTTCACCTGGAGGCGGGATCGCTGAAACAACGATTAATGGGCATTTTCGGAGCATCTTATAATTCACGACTTGTTCCTGTAGAGGAAGAAACAGGCGTTGTAAAAATAAAAGGATTTATTATCAAACCGGAGTTTGCAAAAAAGACCAGAGGAGAACAGTTTTTCTTTTTGAATAAACGGTTTATTAAAAACCCTTATTTGCATCATGCTGTACAGTCAGCATTTGAGCAATTGTTACCGGCAGATAGTTTTGCATCCTACTTTTTATTGCTGGATGTTGATCCAAAGACTATTGATATTAATATTCACCCAACAAAAACAGAAGTAAAGTTTGAAGATGAAAAACTGATTTATGCTTTCTTACGATCCGCTGTAAAAAAATCACTGGGTCAGTTTAACATTGCACCCAGCCTGGATTTTGATCAGGAAGCACACCTGTACAACATGCCTTTAAAACCCAGCGATGGTATTTATAAGCAGCCCACTATTAAAGTGGATCCGAATTTCAACCCCTTTAAAAATGATAAGGAAACAGGTGCTTACACGCCTCCTCCATTGACTGAACGGGAAAAATCCAATAAGGATAACTGGGAGCGAATGTATCAACACAATCCCTATATCAAAATTGAGCCGACTGAAAAAGTTAAACAGCAAACCATTCATACGAATTGGGATAAAGAACAAGAGGGCAACAAAAAAACAGTGTATCAGCTTCACAACAGCTATATTTTATCGCATATCAAAACAGGGTTTATTGTGATTGATCAACAAGGGGCACACGAGCGCATTTTATATGAGCGCATCATGGAGGCCTTTGAAAAAAATAAATCATCGACTCAACAAGAGCTGTTTCCCAAAACAGTAGAATTCAACCTTTCCGATTTTGAACTCGTAAAGGAATTGCATTCAGAAATTCAGCTGATGGGATTTGATATCCAGGAGTTTGGAAAAAACACCTATGTGATTCATGGTATTCCGGCTGATATGGTTGGACATGATCCTTCCATTTTGTTGGAAGGATTATTGGAGAATTACAAACAAAACTTGCAAGAGTTACGTTCAAATAAACGCGAAAATCTGGCGCGTTCCATGGCCAAAAATATGGCTATCAAATCAGGTAAATCCTTGAATCAGGAAGAAATGAGTAACCTTATTGACGAGTTGTTCGCCTGTCAGATGCCCTATAGTACCCCGGCAGGAAAACCAACCATCACTACTTTTTCAATGGATGATTTAGACAAGCGATTTAAAAAATAGATAAATTAGTACATGAATTATCAAAACCCATATCGGCCTCAAAATTTTTCAGTATTACCAACTGTTGTAAAAAATTTACTCATAATAAATGTGTTGTTTTTTATAGCGACATTCATTGCGCAACAGCAAGGGGTTAATTTAATGACTATCCTGGGTTTACATTTCCCTTTATCCCCTTTATTCAGGCCTTACCAAATTGTTACCTACATGTTTATGCATGGAGATTTTTGGCATTTGTTCTTTAATATGTTTGCCTTGTGGATGTTTGGAAATACGTTAGAAAATTTATGGGGGCCTAAACGCTTTTTGATTTATTACATGATAACAGGTATTGGCGCTGCCATATGTCATTATTCAGTTGTTTATTTTCAGATGTATGATTCCCTTGCAGCCTTAAATGATTACATCGCCAATCCTTCACTTTCAGCTTTTAACAACTTCGGCCTAGTGACAGTAGATGGTTTGCCAATTACCTCAGAAAAATTATTAGGTATTTATAGTAGTCCCGAGGCATTACAACAATCGGTTGATTTAATACGCAGCTATAAGTTAATGCTACTGAATGAGCCTCTTGTTGTTGGAGCATCCGGGGCAGTTTTCGGAATTTTGTTGGCATTTGGTGTTTTATTTCCAAACACCAAACTATATCTTTATATGGCCATTCCCGTAAAAGCCAAATGGTTTGTCCTTGGGTATGGACTTATCGAACTTTTTGCAGGTATACGAGGCGCAGCTAGTGATAATGTAGCGCACTTTGCGCATTTAGGAGGGATGTTATTCGGTTTTATTTTACTAAAATATTGGCAAAAACAAAAAAATCAGTTTTATTGATCTATGGCAAATCAACTCCTCGAAGATATCAAAAAGAGCATTCGTAACGAAAATCCGGTTACTCGCCTGATCGTTATTAATGTTGCTCTGTTTTTGTGCATAAGCTTCTTCAAAATTGTCTATTTGTTTTCAGGATACTCCCTGGTTGTTGGTACGCTAGAAGCCAGCTTTCTAAGGAACATTACATTGCCTTTAAGTATACAGGGACTTGTATTTAAACCATGGACCCTTATCACTTATATGTTTGCACAGGAAGACATTTTCCATATTTTCTGGAACATGATTTCGCTGTATTGGTTTGGAAAATTATTATCCTACTATACTGCAACAAAAAAAATAATTCCCCTGTATATATTGGGCGGAATTGCGGGAGCACTGTTTACCATCCTTATGTTTGCAATTGTGCCCATGTTCCAATCATATGCGTATGGAACATTGATAGGGGCATCCGCAAGCGTAACAGCTATTATTGTGGCAACTGCCACACTAATTCCGGAAGTTAGAATTAATTTACCGTTAATTGGCCCTGTTAAGTTGCTTTATGTTGCGGTATTTTATATATTTATAGATGTGTTAAATCTTGCCTCAGAAGCGAATGTAGGAGGAAATATTTCACATTTAGGCGGAGCACTAATGGGCTATGTCTTTATTGTTCAATATAAAAAGGGAAGAGATATGTCAAAATGGATCAATCGTTTTTTTGACTGGGTAGGAGGATTATTTAAAAGAAGTCCAAGAAGTGCCATGAAAGTAGCTCATAAAAAAGCTATCTCCGATGAAGAGTTTAATTCAAACAGAAAAGCAAATCAACAAACCGTTGATGAAATTTTGGATAAAATCTCTAAATCCGGCTATGAAAGTTTGACAAAGGCAGAGAAAGATATTCTGTTTAAAGCCAGCAACAAAATTTAAGTTTTTCAAAATGCTATTTTACTGTTGAAGAATTCATTTTATTTGGTGACATTTGTTAACAAACAAATTTTCACTTGAGTTCTCCAACTGATCATAACCTTCCTTTAAAAAAGAAAAAAAACAAGCGATATTTTTTCAATCGTATTGCATTTTTTTGCAATCATTTTGCAGCACTCAGCCTGTTACTTTCTTACCTGGCACATTATGTTAGCCCTGAACGATTCTGGCTGCTTGCTTTCTTTGGTCTTGCTTTTCCTTTACTAGTTATTCTTAATATCCTATTTGTTGTGTATTGGGGCATACAGTTTCAAAAGCGTGCATTTTATTCATTGCTTGTCATTTTAGCGGGATGGGCACAGTTAAATTGTTTTTTTCAATTGAGCTTTCGTGATAACAAACCTGATGGCTCAAAAAAATTAATGAAAGTAATGTCCTACAATGTGAAAGTATTTGACTTGTACAACTGGACTCATAATAAAGAAACAAGGGATAAAATATTTAACCTGATTGACATAGAAGGCTCAGATATTATGTGCTTACAGGAATTTTTCTCGCAGGATAGCAGCCGGTATGATAACCTGGATTCACTAGTCTCTTTTCAAAAAGCAAAATATGTGCATG
>DASRRA010000140.1:0-5255 GCA_035696085.1 Bacteroidia bacterium
ACTGGAAGACACTTATTTTAAATAAGAAACGAAAACATTGATCACATTAAAAAAAGTTTCTCTATACGATCTAGAAACACTGCAGCAACTTAGCGCGCAGACATTCTCCCAAGCTTTTGCAGCTGACAACACTTCAGAAGATATGCAAAGCTACCTCGACAAAAGTTTTAATCTTCAACAGTTAACCAAAGAATTAGAAAACCCAAATTCGGCATTTTACTTCGCTATGCAGGAACGGGAAGCCATTGGTTATTTGAAAATAAACATAGGAACTGCACAAACGGAATTGAAAAATTTACAAGCCCTGGAAATTGAGCGTATCTACGTAAAAAAAGAATTTCAAGGTAAGCAGGTTGGGCAGCTATTGTTTGAAAAAGCTGTTGAACAGGCCAGGCAACATAGAGCACCTTATATTTGGTTAGGCGTTTGGGAAAAAAATGAAAAAGCCATTCAGTTCTATAAAAAGAATGGCTTTATTAAATTTGATAAGCATAGCTTTATGCTGGGAAGTGATGAGCAGACGGATATACTTATGAAACGTGAGATGTTGTGATTTACCGCTCACACTGTTTTAAATCCAACCCTTTTCAAAAATATCTCTCGTATGATAGGTAATAATCAAATTAGCTCCTGCTCTCGCAAAGGCATACATATTTTCCATTACGATTGCTTTTTCATCAATCCACCCTTTTTCAGCAGCAGCTTTCACCATACTGTATTCTCCTGATACATTGTAACACACAATCGGAAGCAATGAATTTTGACGTAAATTAAAAATCACATCCATATAACTTAAGGCTGGTTTTACCATGAGCATATCTGCTCCTTCTGCTTCATCCAATAAACCTTCCGTTAGTGATTCATTTCCATTTCTGAAATCCATTTGATAGGATTTGCGATCTCCTTTTTGAGGAGCAGAATCTGCAGCTTCACGGAAAGGACCATAATACGCTGATGCATATTTAATGGCGTAAGAAAGAATAGCGGTATTCTCCAATTTATTTTTATCCAATAGCTCACGAATAGCGGCAATCCGCCCATCCATCATATCACTTGGTGCTACCATATCTGCACCAGCTTGTGCATGCGCCAGTGCCATTCTTGCCAATACTTCAACCGATGAATCATTGTGTACGTAATCGTTGTGAATGATGCCGCAATGTCCATGTGTTGTGTAAGCGCATACGCATACATCAGTGATTACATACAAACTATCACCAAATTTTTCCTTCAAAGCTTTTACAGCTTTTACAACAATTGAATTGGAACTAAAAGAAGAACTGGCATCTTCTGTTTTATCTTCTCCTACACCAAATAATAAAATTTTATTGATGCCCAGTTTCAATCCTTTTTCTACATCTTTCAATAGCTCATCAATGGAATAATGATTAACGCCTGGCATAGCGGCAATAGGATGAACGATCTTTGTTCCTTTCACCACAAAATAAGGGTAAATGAACATGTTCTTTGTTAGTTTTGTTTCAGCAACCATTTCGCGAACGATTGCGTTTTTTCTGAGTCTGCGCGGACGTTGATTCATTGTATTTTGATTTAATTTACAGTCCGCCTAAGCTGAAGCTACGGCGGACGCGGAAAACACAGCTCGCCTACACTAAAGTTGCGGCGAACACAGCTTGCACCAAACCAATCTCATCAAATGATTCAGGCAATATGCATTGTTCTACTCCAAATTCTTGTAATTTCTTTTCTGTTGATTTCCCCATCGCAATTACGTGTTGCCCTTTTTTGATTTTTCCTTTTTCAAAATATGACGCTACGTTGGAAGGGCTTGTAAACACAATCACTTCCACCTTAGGCAGTTTTGCATCTTCTTTTTTTACAGTTTCATATACGGTTATATCCTTTAATTTGGAACCATCTTCAAACTGTTGCTGAATGGTTCTCAACCCGCCTTTTGCTTGTGGAAACAAAACTGTTTCTGCACCAACTGTTTTCGCGAATTTTTTTCCTACCACTTTTGTATCGTTGATAGAGCCTACAAATGCCGCATTTCTATTGTATTTTTTTAATTCTGCTTCAGTTGATTTTCCAATTACTCCAAATTTTACTTTGGGTTTCAGTTCCGGATTTTGTTCGAAGAAAAAGCGTACACCGTTGGAGCTGGCAAAAAATATCCAGTCGGTTGGAGGTACTTCTTTCACCGTTACCGGATTGGTTTCTATAAATGAAATGCCTTTAACCGTGTACCCGTTTCCTTCCAATACATTTTTAAAAAAGGAATCTTCATTTAAATCACGTGTGATGAGTACGCTGGTGGGTTTGATGTTTTTTAAAGCATCAACGATCTTGGCAGCAAATCCTTCATCTGTGTAGGATTCCAGGTATACGCGTTTTGGTAATTGATCCCAGGCATCGGATTTAGACGCCCATACTTTAAATTTGTTATGTTCTTTGATGCAATATACGCCCAATGGTAACTGACAACCACCATCAAACATGTTCAATACTTTTCGTTCAATGCCAATGATGTCCTGTACTTTTTCCGAATTTAATTTATTGATGTATTGAAACAATTCATGATCGTCTTCGCGAATTTGTAAACCCAGTACACCTTGAGCAGGCGCCGGAATAAATTCTTTTGGATCCACACGAATTACTTTGAATTCGCTCAAATTCAATCGCAAGCGCTCCACACCGGCAGCAGCCAGCATGATGGCATCGTATTTTTTATCGCGTAATTTCTGAATACGCGTCGGAACATTTCCACGCAAATCATTTATGGTGATGTCTTTTCGGAATGCCAGCAATTGTGATTTGCGTCGTGCCGATGATGTTCCTACTACTGCATTCTTTATGAAGGAGAATTTTTGTGCATTGTCTACACTTTCTTTGCGAATTAAAATCAATTCTGCGGGATCTTCACGCTCTGAAACAGCCGCAATGATCAACCCTTCCGGAGAAGTGGTTGGTAAGTCCTTATGCGAATGTACCGCCAGATCAATTTCGTTATTGATCAACGCTTCTTCAATTTCTTTGGTAAAAAAACCTTTGCCTTCCAATTTATCAAAGCTCAAGTTTTGTATTTGATCGCCTTGTGTGGATATAATTTTTATTTCGGCGGTAAGTCCAAGTTTTTGAACTTTTCTTAACACATGATTTGCTTGCCATAGAGCAAGATCACTTCCACGTGAGCCGATGATAATTTTTCTATTCATGAATTTTAAACTTGACTGCAAAGGTAGCCATTTCTGTCCGAATTTGGCTTGACACATACATAATACTTTACTACATTTGAACAGTATCAAGACTGCCTAAAAAAATCCTATTTGCTAACCTTAAAACCGCTATTCGCTATGATAAAACATAACCACTTTGTTTTTGTAATACTGATTGTTTTAACCAGTATAGGTTGTAAAAAAAAGGATGATACGCCTGAAACGGATCCCGAAACAGAAACGATAGCAGTTCCGGCGGTTTACTCCAAGATATATGGTATTACCACGGCAATTACCAATGATGGCAACTATATTACCATTAAGACGAACGGAATGCCTGATCACAAAAGCGCCTATTACCCTACCTCGAATTCCATGTATGAAGCATTTAGCGGAAACACATTCGGCGGTGGAAAATTCACTCAAAATCCTAACAAGATTGCTTCTCAAAGCTTAACATTTAAAATTCCGGTTAATCCGGCTGTCGCCACCAATCATGCCGCCACACCGCTTGGGCCCATTGGTATCGCCATAAATGGTGTCCCCTTGTATAATCAATACGCCGGTCCGAGTCAACCTTTAACCTCAGAAATCAACAGTTTCGACCAGTATTACGGTCACCCGCAAAATACCGGTCAATACCATTATCATGTGGAACCCTTATATTTAACAACAGTGAAATCTACTAAGTCCGGACTAATGGGATTTTTATTAGATGGCTTTCCAGTGTATGGCCCTCAGGAGGAAAATGGCAATACCGTTGCCAGCAGTGATTTAGATGTTTATCACGGCCATACGCATGCCACCAACGATTTTCCAAAGGGTATCTACCACTATCATTTCACATCTGATGCACCTTATTTGAATGGAAATGGATTTTATGGAACCGCAGGAACTGTTTCTCAATAATGCGGTACTGTTTTCTTTTTTTTCTTTTTCTTTCCTGTAAGAATGACACACACAATGCTCAAGTTGTCAAGAAATGGTATGCTTCCGGAAAGCTTATGGAATGCCGTATGTACAGGAATGGTGCAAAAAACGGCAAACAGGTTTCATTTTGGGAAAACGGCAACAAGCGATTTGAATTTATTGCTGTAAACGATGCCTATGAAGGTGAATTAAAAGAGTGGTCGGAAAATGGACAACTCATTCACCTGGCTCATTATAGAAACGGACAAGAAGAAGGGGAACAAAAGCTTTGGTACGACAACGGAAAAATCAAGGCGAATTATGTGATCAATAATGGGAGACGATATGGCTTATTGGGAACTAAAAATTGTAAAAATGCGTCGGAGTCTATTTTTGTTGATAAGTAGTTTTATCATATCCGGCTGTTCGGAAAAGCATAAGTCCATTGAGCATTTGCCTTATTACAACAAACCGGATTTTACTCCTCATTTTCTTCAAACGAAAGAAGAGGCAATTAAAAAAATAACGCATACAATTGCTGATTTTTCCTTTTTGAATCAGGACAGTATACTAACAACTCAAAAATCAATTGAGGGAAAAATTCATATTGCCAATTTTATTTTTACGACGTGTGGGAGCATTTGTCCGGTTATGACAAGCAATATGAAGATCGTTAACGACAGTTTGAAAAATGATACAAGCGTTGTGCTCCTCTCCTATTCTGTTACGCCATGGATTGATAAACCATATGTATTAAAGCATTATGTTCAGGAGAATAACATTGCCAATCCAAACTGGTTTTTTCTTACCGGTTCAAAAAGTGAGATTTATACATTGGCCCGTACATCTTATTTTGCGGAAGAGGATTTAGGTTTTGCAAAAGACAGTTCTGAATTTTTACATACAGAACATTTTATATTGGTGGATAAAAACAAACGTATCAGAGGAATCTATAATGGGACGCTGCGTTTGGAGATGAATCAATTGTTGGAGGATATTTCGTTGTTAAAACGAGAAGAATAGTATAGGTAACTCTTTCTCGCCGCCGCTAATGTGCTGGCAAGCTCTTTCGCTTCCTTTAATAATAATTCTACTTTATCTCTAGATAAAATTTCTGTTTCAATTATCATATCCAACCAAACACAGCATTCGTCAGCTTCTTCAAAAGAT
>DASRRA010000141.1:0-1626 GCA_035696085.1 Bacteroidia bacterium
GATGGTAATACAAAAACAATAGAATCGGCTACAATCACTTTATTAAGAGCAAAAGATTCATCTGTTGCAAAAATTTCGGTTGCCAATAAAGAAGGGAACTTTGTATTTGAGAATGTGACAGAAGGAAAATATCTCGTGTCTATTACAGCTGTTGGACATTCAAAAGGGTATTCTGCGGCTTTTGACGTCAATGAATCAAATTCTTCAGTTGCATTAAAGACTATCGAATTGGTTCCCGTTTCAAAAGAATTGAGTGGTGTAAGTGTGTCGGCACGTAAACCATTAATTGAGCAAAAGATCGATAGAACAATTGTGAATGTAGAAGCTGCTGTTACGAATGTAGGTACATCCGCATTGGAAGTGTTAGAAAAATCACCGGGTATTTCTGTTGATAAAGACGGTAATATTAGTTTGAAAGGAAAGCAGGGTGTACAAGTATATATTGATGGCCGTCCTACTTATTTAGGTGGCACTGATCTCGCCAATTACCTGCGGTCGTTAAGCAGTAATCAACTGGACCAGATCGAAATAATGACCAACCCGCCTGCTAAATATGATGCAGCCGGTAATAGTGGTATCATTAATATTAAAACAAAAAAGACCAAGCAGTTTGGTTATTCAGGAAACCTTTCTTCTACATGGAGCCAGGGCAGGTATCCGAAAGTGAATGAATCTTTCAATTTCAATTATAGAAAGAACAAAGTAAATCTCTTTACTACATTAGGATATAATAATCGTAAGAATTTCCAGGATCTCGATATTCAACGCAAGTTTATTGAAGTGAAAGAGATCAAATCAATTTTTACACAGGAATCAAGAATAAAGGAACAGGGTGAGTCCTATAACGCAAAGCTTGGTATGGACTACTTTGTAACTAAAAAAACAACATTGGGAGTGGTACTTACAGGGTTTTATAATCCCGGTGTATTTAGTAACAAAAGTGATGTTTTGATCTATGATCCGAATATGAATTTGTTGAAGCAAACCCTGGCTCAAACCAGTAACGACAGGAAATGGAATAATTTCAGTACGAATTTGAATTTTCGTCATTCATTTGATTCTACTGGCAAGGAGTTAACAATAGATGCAGATTATGTTACGTATTCAAGTAAGAATGCCCAGGATCTTACCAATGCTTATTATGACAAGCAGGGCCTGCCTACTATCAAAGCAGACACATTATTGGGAAGTCTTCCGCAGGATATCAATATCTATTCAGCAAAAATGGACTATACACATCCATTGAAAAAAGGAGCAAAGTTTGAAGCAGGAATAAAAACAAGTTTTGTAAGAACAGATAATAATGCGGTTTATGACAGTGTCAATTACGGCGTTCATGTTCGTGATAATGGCCGGAGCAATCATTTTATTTATGAAGAAAATGTAAATGCTGTTTATGCAAATTACAGTCGCCCGTTTGGTAAAAAGATCAATGGTCAATTTGGTTTAAGATTAGAGAATACCAACTCAAATGGAGACCAGGTAACAACAGGGGAGAAGTTTAAACGTAATTACACACAACTCTTTCCTACAGCATTTTTCCAGTATAATGCTGATAAGAATAACAATTTTGGTTTGAATTATGGCAGGCGTATCAATCGTCCCGATTATGAAGATCTTAATCCT
>DASRRA010000142.1:0-17595 GCA_035696085.1 Bacteroidia bacterium
ATTTTTCAGCAGATTATAATTATGTCTTTTTAAATCTGGAATCTACTAAAACCGAAATTTTCGGTTATTATGCACCTGTATCCGAATTAAAAAAAGAAAAAATTGCCTGGAAACCATTAATGAAATTTGATGATGAAATAACCAGCTATCATACGATAGGGAATCAATTGTATTTCCTAACACATAAAGGGGCGCCAAACTATAAGATTGGTGTTACAACGATTGGTAACACTGATTTTTCGAATGCAAAAATTATTGTTCCTGAAAACAAAAAAGTGATTCCGCATGATTGTTTCAAGCAATCTAAAAATTACTTATACTATTCTTTAACTGATGGCATCAATGAAGAAATTGTTCAATTAGATCCCAAATCATTTTCATCGAAAAAATTGAATTTACCTAAAGGAGTGAACATTTGTTTTTCACTTAATAGGCGTCAGAATGATAAATTGCTTATATCAAATGAAGGGTGGCTTGCGCCAAATACGGTTTACGAGTACGATACTCAAAAAAATCTTGCATCAAAAAGTAAATGGATTGATAGCGGCAGCAATTTTCCAGATTACGAAAAACAATATGAAGTTAAAGAAATAGAAATACCGAGTCATGATGGGGTAATGGTACCGCTTTCTATAATTTATCCAAAAAATATAAAACTGGATGGAAACAATGCGTGCTATATATCAGGGTATGGTGCTTATGGTATTTCATACTCGCCTCAATTTATCAATTCAGCAACGATATTACTAGAAGAAGGGGTGATCGTAGCTTTTGCACATGTACGAGGTGGTGGTGAAAAAGGAGATGCATGGCATAAGGCAGGGCAGAAAGAAACCAAACCGAACACATGGAAAGATTTTATTGCCTGCGCTGAATATTTGGTGAAAGAAAAATATACCTCACCCCAAAAATTAATTGGTAGAGGTGTAAGCATGGGAGGAATACTTATTGGAAGAGCAATTACTGACCGACCGGATTTATTCAGAGTAGCCATTGCAGAGGTAGGTTCTACAAATGAATTAAGGTCGGAAATCACAGCTAATGGTCCCAATCAAATTCCTGAAATAGGAACTTTACAGAATGAAAAGGATTGTAAAAATATCATGGAAATGGACGCTCAAAGCAAAGTAAACAAGGGAACTAAATATCCAGCCGTTTTGATTCGTACTGGCATGAATGACTCAAGAATAGTACCTTGGATGCCAGGTAAGTTTGCGGCTGTATTACAAAACGCTAGTGCATCTGATCACCCAGTAGTATTCGATGTAAATTATGATAATGGACACTTTACGAATGATGTTGATGTAACATTTCATGATCTGGCAGATATATTTGCTTTTTCACTTTGGCAGATAGGAAACTCTAAATTCCAGTTAATACATAATTGAAGAGCTACGGGAAGAGGAAAAATTAAAACGCCTTTATAATTTATCTGCTTTATCCTTTTAAAGGATTTGCCAAACTCATCCCCATCTGATTTAATAGGATACGGTTTAGTGCGGATAGAGAAAAGAGTCTTAGCAAAAAATTTCTTTCAAATATTTTTCTAATTCCTTATGAGAACTTGGTTTAGTTAAAAAACGGTAGGCATGAAGTGATTTTGCGGTTTCTTTTACATGGCCATCATCGGAAGTAGAGTGATGATGCCTTTAGGCGACCCTCCATGTGTAATATCATCTAATCCATCAATCACAGTAGAATTTTTAA
Source organism: Bacteroidia bacterium (assembly GCA_035696085.1). GTDB lineage: Bacteria > Bacteroidota > Bacteroidia > 2-12-FULL-35-15 > 2-12-FULL-35-15 > 2-12-FULL-35-15. The sequence goes on from DASRRA010000142.1 coordinate 1,708, forward strand.
CCAATGTTGTAGCGTTTGTAGTATCTATTCTGCTATTTTTTTTGCCATAAAATTTAACACTTTAAGAAAAAAACTAAGGATACTGTTTATTTATAAAGTTTTGAATAAGTAACTAAAGAGGAAAAAATGCAGTTTGATACCAAATTTTATAAACTCGCCATCAATAAGCAAATCCATAGTATCAAAGTTTGGGGGTGTACCATTAGGTTCCACAAATTGCGCAAAGTGGACACAGCTAAGGATGGCTAAATGCAGTATGGAAAGCCAATATTATTTAGAAGTGGGTATTGATGTAAACGAATCTGGCAGGAAAGCACTGAAAAAGACAATTGCAGGCAACTATCGTCGCCTGCAACATTAACCACACAACATCTTTTTACGCTTTACTCCAAAGACTCCAGTCTTTATCAAATTTATACCATACACCATCTGAACCTTGCCATTGCCATTCAGGAACAGTTGACCAGGTTTTGCCACCGTCAGCAGACCATTTCAGATCTTTGTGATCAATCTTTAACCATTTACCATCTTTGTCCTGCCACATACCATCTTTTACGGCGTCCCATTTTTTACCGTCAGTTGACCACCATAACGATGCATCTTTTAGATTTAATTTGTACCAAACCGTTTTTCCATCATGTTTTCCAGCCCAGGTACCTTCTTTTGATTTCATCCAATCTCCTGCAACAACAACATGGTGTTTGATTGCAACAGTTGATTCTTTCGCATTTGCAACATATCCTATACATATTGCCGTTGCCATTAAAACGATCTTTTTCATGTGATTTAATTTTTATGTTATATCATCATTTACGAGGAAGTTGAAGCTACGGATTTCCAAATTCGAAATTTTTTCAATAACCTGGTTTTCACAATGCACAGTAGAAGAAAGCCTAATTTGCTTGTAGTTATTCATCTACAATATTCGCGCATGTTGAGCGAAACAATAAGCCATCAACCGCTAAATCGGGCGCTGCTGGCAAATTTTACAAATTATCCAGCATTACTATAGGAATAATTAATTACCTCCGATTCCTACTCATTCTTTCCATCTCAGCAATACAATAGTTATATTTGAGAATGTGAAGACTAGATGTACTAATTGTCTCCAAAAAAATACGCTCATGTAAAATAAATTTTTTTCAACGCCATGAATTCATTTCCAAAATTTTGCTTTATCCTCTTTAATTTCCTTTTCCTTTTTACATCAGCACATAACACAACGGTTAAAGAAAAAAGTAGCGGCATCCGTTTTACAGAAAACAAAAATCAATGGGATAAAAAAATACGCTACAGAGCACAGCTGGATGGAGGTGTTTTATTCCTTGAAAGAAATTGTTTTACCTATAGCTTTTATGATAAAGCCACCTTACGTGCAACTCATTTCGGTCATACGCAAACCTCCCGGATTAATCAATCGATTAAATCGCATGCGTTTCGGGTTTCGTTTGTGAATGCATTGCCTGAAGTAACCACACAAGCAGAACAAAAGTGCCAGGACTTCAACAATTATTTTATTGGGAATGATGAAACGAAATGGGCAAGTCATGTAGGGAATTACAAAGAAGTCATTTATGACAACATCTACCAAGGTATAAACATTCAACTACTCGGAAAAACAAACAGTATCAAATACAATTTTTTCGTTGCTCCACATGCCAATCCTGATAACATACAAATGAACTATGAAGGATTGGATTCCATTTATTTAGAAGCAGGCAATTTAAAATTAGTGACGTCCATCAATCAAATGACGGAACAGAAACCGTATGCCTACCAATTTATAAATGGTAAGCAGGTAACTGTTCCCTGCAATTTTGTATTAACAAACAAAACTCTTAGTTATCAATTTCCCAACGGGTATGATAAAAATATCGACCTGATAATTGACCCTGTCTTGTCCTTTGCTTGTTCTTCCGGATCAACAGCAGATAATTTCGGGATGTCTGCAACGTACGATGAACAAGGCAATCTTTATTCCGGGGGTACTGCTTTTGATCAAGGCTATCCCATTACTACCGGTGCCATTGATGTTACATTTAACGGTGGTGCAAACGACAATGATGTCGTAATTACAAAATTTGATTCTTCCGGTACGTTTTTGCACTATTCCACTTATCTGGGTGGCTCCTCTTGCGAGATTGTAAGTAGCATGATTGTAAATGCGCAAGGCGAATTGTATATATTCGGAACTACGGGATCCTCTAATTTTCCTACAAGTACAAGTGCATATGATAAAACATTTAATGGAGGTACATCCGTTTCCTTTACTTCAAATGGAACCAATTATCCCAGAGGAACCGATTTATATGTTTGTCATTTCAATAGTGCCGGCACGTCTTTACTTGCTTCTACCTATATAGGTGGTTCAGAAAATGAAGGTGCCAATAATAGTACTGCACTTGCCTTTAATTATGGCGATTATTACAGGGGTGAAATGCTTATTGATAATGCAGGAAATGCATACGTTGCAAGCACCAGCTATTCCAGCAACTTCCCGGTTACTGCTGGCTGTTTGCAGGCAAGTGCCGGTGGAGGAATGGATGGCGTTGTTTTTAAAATGCCAGGTGATTTATCGAAACTTACTTGGAGTACCTATCTTGGAGGAAGCAGTGATGATGGTTGTTATGGACTGAACATCGATAATGCACTCAATGTGTTTGTAGCAGGTGGAACTGCCAGCAGTAATTTCCCGGTTACGCCCGGCTCGTTCAAAACAACCTATGGTGGTGGACAATCGGATGGTTTTATCAGCAAGATAAAAAGTGATGGAACGGGTTTGTCAGCATCTACGTTTGTTGGTACGAATCTATATGATCAATGTTTTTTAATTCAATTCGATAAAAATTTTGATGTGTATACTGTCGGGCAAAGTTTAGGTAATATGCCTGTTTCCGCTGGGGTTTATTCCAACGCAGGCAGTAAGCAATTCATCTGGAAGATGAACAACAACTTAAGCAGTACTTCTTTTACAACTATTTTTGGTAACGGTAACGGAAAAATAAATATCTCCCCCACAGCCTTTCTGGTCGATAGATGCGACAATATTTATGTGAGTGGTTGGGGAGGAGATAAAACAAACCTGCTGGCATTGAATCCAACGGAGAATATGCCGTTAACGTCTAATGCATATCAATCCACTACTGATGGCTATAATTTCTATTTATTTGTTTTAACAGCCAATGCTCAAAGCTTATTGTACGGTTCCTATTTTGGCGGTGCATCCAGTGCAGAACATGTGGATGGCGGTACTTCGAGGTTTGATAAAAAGGGAGTTATTTACCAGGCTGTATGTTCGGGCTGTGGAGGAAATGATGACTTCCCTGTAACACCCGGTTCATGGCCGAATACAGGAAATAATGTGAATCATGCTGACAATTGCAATATTGGTGTTTTTAAATTTGATTTCCAGATGGTCGATATCAAAGCGATTGCTGTTGCAGGGCCGAATGATACAATTTGTGTAAACGGAACAATTTCCTTTAAAAATACCAGTAAGAATGCCACCAGTTACAGTTGGGATTTTGGAGATAGCACAGCTGTATCAACGGTTAATTCACCGACTCACACCTATACGAAACCAGGAAATTATACTGTCACTTTCATCGCGATTAATAACGACAGATGTACATTATCTGACACGCTTCGGTTAAAAATTGTTGTATTGCCAATACCTAATGTGAATATTGGGAGAGACACCATTGTTTGTAATACCATCAATCTTAAACTTGACGCCGGTAACCCAGGTTTCAATTATCTTTGGTCAACCGGTGCTAAAACACAAACAATTCAGGCTACAACTGCAGGTGTATATTGGGTAAAAGTAAGTAACGGATTATGCGAAGACGCCGATACCATGGAGATAAAAGTTGTTCCGGGACCCATTATTAACCTTCCACCCAAAGTGTCATTATGTAAACCAGATTCGGTAACGCTTAATGCAGAAAATCCTGGTTGTACTTACCTTTGGTCGACTGGTGAGACAGGTCAAACTATTACAGTTAAGGATGGCGGTGTATATACCGTTACCGTTTCGAATAGTTTATGTTCTGTAAAGGATACAACCGTTGTTATTATTTTATCGCTGCCTAAATATTCATTGGATACTACATTATGTGCAGGACAAAGTTTAAAACTAAAACCCAATGTGAGTGGTGCCAATTATACCTGGTCTACAGGTGCTACGACAGAAAGCATAACCGTAGACTCATCCGGTTTGTATTGGGTAGATATCCGAAATACGATTTGTCATATAAGAGATACAATGATCGTGAAATTTATTCCATTACCAATCGTAGATCTTCCGGTCTCCCAGGATATTTGTTCGGGAGATACAGTTAAACTGGATGCAGGTAATCCTGGATTCACGCATGTTTGGTCTACAGGAGATACCACTCAGAGTATCGTGGTAAAAGGAGGTGGACATTATGTGGTGACTGTTAAAAATTCGAAATGCTTTGGACGGGATTCTACGGATGTGCACCTGGTAAAACCAATTGGCAGAAAAGAAACCGTTTCATTATGCAATATGGATTCGTATACACTAACACCCAGAAGCGCGATGAGTAATTCTACCTTTCTTTGGTCAACCGGAGCAACTGCATACAGTATAGATGTTACGACACCGGGTGTGTACTGGGTTAAAAATACGCAGGGTAATTGTACGTCAACAGATACGATCACTGTTATTGGAACCGTAGGTGATGGTGTTGTGTATATTCCAAATAGTTTCTCTCCGGATAACAATCGAACGAACGATGTTTTCAGAGCAGTAGGAGCAGATATAATTTTCTATCACTTGTCCATCTTTGATCGTTGGGGAGAATTAATTTTTGAAGCGAATGGCTTGAATGAAGGATGGGACGGTTACTACAACGGAACGCTTGTTCAAAATGATGTGTATGTTTGGGTAATGAATTACAGAACAGCCTGTGATGAAAGCAATCTGCACACCAGAAGAGGAATCGTGAGTGTGATACGGTAATAATGATAAAGATCATACAAACTTCTTTATGTAAAAAATTGCAATTAAATCCATCGCTTCATTATCTTTGTAAACGTGTTTAAGAAACATTCCATATTATTTTTTCTTATTTGTGCTTACATCATAGTGTTGGCACACAGCATCGTTCCTCATCATCACCACAATGAAATATCCGTACTGACCGACACCGATCACCACGATGATGAAGATGAGGGATTAGTACATGATTTTTCAAATTATCCTCATAGTGGTTCGACCGGGGATGCTTATCAACCCTCCATAAAGATAGTATGCGATCATTTGGATATCGTGTATGTTGCTGCTGTTTTTGAATTTATTATGCAGCCGATAGAGAACCCTCCACCAGTTGCATATGTTGATACTTCTATTATCCCTTCTTCCGATTACACGCTTTCCGCGAAAGGTCTTCGCGCACCCCCTTTTTGCTAATTTTGTGAACTGAAATTCGTTTTCATTGCTTTCGGCTTTTGCCGTATATTTCTTTATTTCATAAAATAGCAAAATCATGCTTAATAAAATTATTGAATTCTCGATCAAGAACAAACTTATTATAGGATTGTTTGTACTCGTTCTCGTTGGCTATGGTGCCTATGAGGTAACGCGTTTGCCTATTGATGCCGTACCTGATATTACAGATAATCAAGTTCAGGTTATCACCGTAACTCCCTCTCTAGGTGCTCCGGATGTGGAACGATTAATTACGTTCCCTATAGAACAGGCCAATAGCAACATCCCTGGCCTAAAAGAAATCAGAAGCTTTTCCCGATTTGGTTTGTCACTTATCACCATTGTATTTGATGACGATGTGAATGTTTATTGGGCAAGACAACAGGTAACGGAGCGACTTAAAATAGCTGAAGAGTCCATTCCAAAAGGCGTGGGATCCCCTAAATTAGCACCCGTTACAACCGGCTTGGGAGAAATTTATCAATATGTTTTGAAACCAAAACCTGGTTTTGAAACAAAATATGGTCCCATTGAATTGAGAACCATACAGGATTGGATCGTGAAACGCCAGCTCATCGGTGTGAAAGGTGTAGCAGATGTGAGCAGTTTCGGTGGTAAAGTAAAACAATATGAAATTGCAGTGAATCCAGCGATGCTTAAATCGTATAACATTACCATCAATGATGTTTTTAATGCGCTGGAAAAAAACAATGAAAACACGGGCGGCGCTTATATTGAAAAAGCATCTACCGTATTATACATTCGTACAGAAGGGTTAATCGGGAATATAGATGATATTAAAAACATTGTTGTAAAAAATATAAGCAACGGAACTCCGCTGTTGTTAAATGATGTGGCTGATGTTCGCATTGGTAATGCAACACGGTACGGTGCCATTACTTATAATGATGAAGGTGAAGTTGCCGGAGCGGTGGTGATGATGTTAAAAGGAGACAACAGTAGTAGGGTGATCAGCGAAGTAAAAGAAAAGATCACTCAAATCCGCAAAACACTTCCGGAAGGAGTAGAATTGGAGCCATTCCTCGATCGAACAAAAATGGTGAATAGCGCTATCGGTACCGTTACGCGTAACCTAATGGAAGGTGCGTTGATTGTCGTTCTTATCCTTGTTTTATTTCTTGGTAATTTAAGAGCAGGACTTATCGTGGCTTCTATCATCCCACTTGCGATGTTGTTTGCCGTTATTATGATGAACATGTTTGGTGTGAGTGGAAATTTGATGAGTCTTGGCGCACTTGACTTTGGATTGATTGTGGATGGTACCGTCATTATTGTTGAAGCATGTATGTTCCAGCTGCACACTTCCGGGCAACATACCATTTCGCAAAATGAGATGAATGGCGTTGTTTACAATACATCCACACGCATGCGAAATGCTGCTGTTTTTGGTGAATTGATCATTCTTGCTGTTTACCTTCCTATTTTCACATTGGAAGGGATAGAAGGAAAAATGTTTAGACCTATGGCGCAAACGGTTGCGTTTGCACTTCTTGGTGCATTTATCTTATCGCTGACTTACGTTCCGATGATCACATCGTTATTTTTAAGCAAAACGGTGAGTACTAAAAAAAATATTTCCGATCGCATCATGGAAACCCTGGAAAATGTACACCATAAATATTTGTTGAAAATTGTTGACGTTCCCAAAACAACAGTAGCGGTTGTGGTTGTTCTTTTCGCAGTTGCCTTGTTTATCTTTTCTACATTAGGTGGTGAATTTATTCCAACATTACCAGAGGGCGATTTCGCAGTAGAAACAAGAGTTCTGACAGGAAGTAACCTGAGTACCTCTTCTGAAGCAATCATGAAGTCAGCCCATATCTTAAAAAGTAAATTTCCAGAAATTGAAAAAATAGTTGGTAAAACAGGAAGTGGTGAAATACCAACGGACCCCATGCCGATGGAAGCATCTGATATGATGGTCATTTTAAAAGATAAATCCGAATGGACTTCCGCTGAAACATGGGATGAACTTGCCGAAAAAATGGGAGAGGCTGTAAAAGAAGTGCCTGGTGTTACTTACAGTTTTCAGTATCCGGTGGCTATGCGTTTCAATGAATTGATGACAGGTGCAAAACAGGATGTTGTTTGCAAGATATTCGGAGAGAACCTGGATACACTTTCAAAGTATTCAAAAATTGTAGGGGCTATTGCAGAAAAAATTCAGGGTGCTCAGGATGTTTATATTGAACCCCTTAATGGACTCCCACAATTAATCATCACCTACAATCGTAAGCTCATTGCACAATACGGGTTGAATATTCAGGATGTGAACAGAATAGTAAATACCGCATTTGCAGGCGAAAGCAGTGGAATGGTGTACGAAGATGAAAAAAGGTTTGACCTGGTTGTGCGTTTGGCAGGAGAAAACAGGAAAAACCTGGAAGATTTGCAAAGCCTGCTTATTCCGACTCCTCAGGGAACCCAGATCCCTTTGGAACAAATTGCAGATGTTTCCATCAAACAGAGTGTTAACCAAATTCAACGGGATGATGCAAAGCGACGCATCATTGTTGGATTTAATGTCAGAGGTCGGGATGTTCAAAGTGTTGTAACCGATATACAAAACGAAGTAGCAAAAGTTAAAATGCCTTCCGGGTATTATACAACATATGGTGGTGCGTTTGAAAATTTAGTTGCCGCTAAAAAGCGACTGTCTATTGCTGTACCCGTTTCGCTCTTATTAATTTTCCTGCTTTTGTATTTTGCGTTCAATTCTGTTCGACAAGGTTTACTTATTTATTCTGCGATTCCACTTTCTGCCATCGGCGGCATTTTTTTGCTTGCTGCGCGGGGTATGCCATTTAGTATAAGTGCCGGAATTGGTTTTATTGCCTTGTTTGGAGTGGCTGTTTTAAATGGGATCGTTTTAATTTCCGAATACAACAAAATTAAAAAAGAAGCGGCTAGTGATATTAAACGTGTTGTACTGGAAGGTACCAAACATCGTTTAAGACCCGTGTTAATGACAGCCTTGGTTGCCTCTTTCGGATTTCTCCCGATGGCGATCAGTAATGGAGCTGGAGCGGAGGTACAGCGTCCCTTGGCAACAGTTGTTATTGGCGGTTTATTAGTTGCCACCTTTCTGACGCTATTTGTGCTTCCTGCACTTTATATTTTATTCGAAAAGAAAACATTTATCGCGGATTCAAAAAAAATCATTCCGGCAATTAGCGTAATCCTGTTTTTCTCTTATGCGTCAACTGCAACTGCACAAAAAACGCTTACACTCAATGAAGCCCTGGACACGGCTTTAAAAAATAGCCTTACGGTTAAAAGTGAAATACTAAACGCTGAGTATCAGAGAAAATTAAAAGCGGCTGCTATTGATATTCCCCAAACAAATGTAACAGCTGAATATGGGCAAATAAACTCTGCCTATAAGGATACAAAGTTTGGAGTAAGTCAATCGTTGAATTTTCCAACAATTTATGCGAAACGAAGGGCGCTACAAGATGAACAGTTTAAAAGTGCAGAGTTAAACATAGCGGTGAAACAAGGCGAATTGAAAAAGCAAGTAAGCCTGGAATTTTTCTGGATTTTATACTTAAAACAAAAGCAACAAATTCTTCTAAGATCCGATAGTATTTATTCCATTTTTCTGAAGAATGCTAACCTGCGCTTTGACAAAGGTGAAAGCAATATACTCGAAAAAGTAACTGCTGAAACTCAACGAGGGCAAATCAATTTACAACTTAATCAGATAAAAAACGAATTGGAAATTTCACAGTTGCGTTTTCAATTATTATTAAATACATCCGCAGTGCTTGTTCCTTCCAAGGAAATCCAAAAAATGGATTTTTCAGCATCCGCTTCAAAAGATGGAATTGAAAGTCACCCTCAACTAAAATGGTATCAGCAACAAAAGCGGATTTCCGTATCAAACACGAAACTGGAACGAGCAAGGTTACTACCTGATTTGATTGTCGGATATAATAATCAAAGCATATTGGGAATGGGTGCAGATAATAATTTTTATCAGCGCTCATCCCGCTTCACTGCTTTTTATGGGGGGATCAGTATTCCATTGTTTTTCGGATCACAAAAGGCACGGATTAATTCATCCCGCACGTTGGAAGCAATTTCAGAAAACAATTATCAGCTTGCGTTAAATTCGATGCTGATTGATTATCAGCAGGCAATGAAACAGTATGAGTTACAGCTTCAGTCTGTCAAGTATTTTGAAGAAACAGCTTTAAAAAATGCACAAAAAATACTTGCTGCAGCAGATCGTCAGTTTTCCGATGGTAGCATTAACTACCTGGAATGGACAATGCTGATGAATAATGCAGCAACCATTCAAAGTGAATATGCAGAAGCGCTAAATGGACTCAATCAATCCATTATCCAATTAAATTATTTAAACTCCAAATAAAAATGTCAAAATACAGCATCTTATTACTCATCGCTATTGCTTTCGTTGCATGCAAGCATAAAAGCGTAGAGACGGCAACAGAAGTAGCTCCAATGGAAAATACGGTTGAGCTAACCGAAGCACAATTAAAAAATGCGAAAATTGAAACAGGTAAAATTCAAAAACGCGCTATTTCATCTTTGCTGAAAGTGAACGGCAAAATAGATGTTCCACCTCAAAACATGATTTCCGTGAGTGCTCCAATGGGCGGTTATTTGAAATCAACGCACCTGCTGGAAGGAATGCATGTGAGTAAAGGGGAAGTGATCGCAACCATGGAAGACCAGCAGTACATACAATTGCAACAGGATTACCTAACGGCAAAAGCATACCTGGAATCCGGCGAAAAAGAATTTAATCGTCAAAAGGACCTGAATCAAAGTAAGGCCAGTAGCGATAAACTGTTTGAAACAACGCAGGCCCAATTTTCAGCTCAGAAAGTGTTGGTGAAATCCTTGTCGGAAAAATTAAAACTGATCGGTGTAAATCCCGATAACCTGAATGAAACAACTATTTCAAGAAGTGTTAACATTCTTTCACCTATTGATGGTTATGTATCCACCGTAAAAATGAACATGGGTAAGTACGCAAGTCCAACGGATGTACTTTTTGAACTGGTGAACCCGGCGGATATTCACCTCGCATTAACAGTTTTTGAGAAGGACATTAATAAATTATTTATCGGTCAAAAAATAACTGCCTACAATAATACACCAGATCATAAAAAATATAAGTGTGAGATCATTTTGATTGGGAAAGATATTTCTGCAGAAAGAGCAATTACGGTACATTGTCATTTTATGGAATATGATAAATCGCTTATTCCAGGCATGTTTATGAATGCGGAAGTGGAAATTTCCACCAATGATGCATACGTGGTTCCGGATGAAGCAATTGTTATGTTTGAAGGCAAGCAATATGTATTTATGAAAGTAGGAGATAATAAATTTTCGATGAAGGAAGTAACTACAAAGAATGCAGAAGGAGGGTTCACTCAGGTCATTTTTGATGATACTACTATTGAACAGGAGCACTTTGTTTTAAAGGGAGCATACACGTTGCTGATGAAGATGAAAAACACGGAGGAGTAAATTATCGTTGGAAAAACAGAACCTTACCATGGAAGGCCATCAGCAATGTCGAAATATATAACATGGAAGGAAAACTTATCCGGAGAGAAAAAAGCACCGAACTAAATATAAGTGGTGAAGCAACAGGAGTCTATCTGTTGAAAGTGATGGCAGGTGATCAGTTGTATACGCAACGTATCATGCTGGAATAAAAAATTCAAGTTCAGAATAGGAGCGTTGCTCTCATTCTGAATTATGTTCACTTCACCGTATAATCTTTTTACTCGATATTCTTCCATTATCCCAAACAACTAAATAAGTTCCTCGTTTCAAATTATGAATATTTACCGTAAACTGATTTTCTCCCAGAGGTAGGTAACCTTTCAGCACTTCTTTTTGTTTTCTCCCCAGCACATCTACAATGAATATTTCGGATGAACTGCTTTCTTTGGAAAATGTTTTTATGATTAAATCATCTTCCATAAAATTTTGATAAACAGCTAATCCGTTGAAATTTTTTTCAACCTCCGGCACTGAGGTAGTGCTGGTTGTATCCAACACAAGGAATGTTCCCATCATCCCATCATCTTCATGGTGTAGCAGATGGCAATGATACATATACGGAATACTGGCATCTGCAAAATGTTCAAACTTCGTGATGAATCGCACTTTTTCAAATGGCTTGACCAATACAACATCCTTATACCCCTTTAATTGAGGCGGTGGCGGTAGGCCGTTGATATCTAGTATAAAAAATTGAATATCATGGATGTGAAAGGGATGAGCGACCATGGTTTTATTTTCCAGTGTCCAGATTTCTGTGTTATTTAAATAGGTAATGATGTTGATGGAATCCATATCAAAGGGTTGCTGATTGAAAATGAAAGGACCATCTACATATCCTTGTATTCCACTGGTAACGGTATCAGGATTAAATGTAATGCTTCGGTTTGCATTTACCGATGAAATAGAAAAAGGTTGAATAGGTTTAAATGCGGTTGGAACAGTTGTAACGGCATTTGGAGTAGGAGCAATTACGTGCAGCCGGAGGAGATTAAAATCTACCCCATTCAATGGGTTTTGATAATACCCTTCTTGCATTATGATTGTACTTGTTCCTACAGAATCTGCTCCAATTACACCTCTTGGAAGTTCAGACGCATAGCTCATCAGATAATGTTGTTGACCGATACTGTCATTCGTAAAGTCAACAAGTATTTCAGCACGTTCACCAACGGAAAGTGCCAGACGTTTAGTAGCGTAGGGTTGCTCCAGGAGACCACCATCTGATGCGATCACATAAAAATTAGCATTATTGGATAAGCCGAAATTGTACGTTCGATCAGCCGATCCATTTAATAGCCGAAAACGTACAACCTGTTTGGGTACGTATAAATAGGGGTTGATAGTACCATTCACCATTGAAATGCTGTCTTCATGTGTTGCAGTTGCAATTTGATGAAAGAAATCAAACACCCGCGTTTGAACGATGATGGGAAAATCATCTTTCCCATAAGTTCTTGGCAAGGTGAAGCCGCTTTCTACACTGTCCCGAATGATAATCATTCCTGCCAGGCCTTTCATAACCTGTATTTCCGATTTGGGATGGATATGCGGATGATACCAATAGGTGCCCGCATTGTTTCTTATTTTAAATGAAGGACTCCATATGCTTCCTGCAGCTATCGGTTGAAATGGGCTGCCATCGTCTTTGGCAGGAATATGAAATCCATGCCAGTGAACGGTTGTGGCATCAGGTAAATTGTTGCTGACATGGAGTGTAACGCTATCGCCTTTATTCATAAACAAAGTAGGGCCTAAAAAGGCACCATTATATCCAAATGTAGGCGTGTTAATTCCGGTAAAAAATTGCTTTGTTCCTTTTTCAACGCTTATATTAAACGTGGTGCCTGATAAGGTATCGGGAATGAATAAGGGATTTTGAGAAAATGTGAATTCCGAAAAAAGTAAAAAGAAGGATAGTAAAATAACATACGCTTTTTTTTTCATTTTCAACTAATCATTTACAATAGTTACTTTTTTTGTAAAGGATTGTGTACCAATTTTTCCATTCAGAAAATAAGTACCTGGACTGAGTGAAGGAAGTGCGATTGTTTTATTCCAATACCCCGGTTTTATATTTTCAGATGGAATTTCAACAACTTTTTGGCCTTGAAGGTCAAAGATTGAAAGGTTTAGCGTGCCTTGTTTCTCGACCTTTAAGTTTAGTAAAAACGACGTTGAAGCAGGATTTGGATAAATGAATACAGAAGCAGCAATATCTTCATTTGTTAGTATACCGGTTGGATCAAAGAAATTGTGAATAGCAGTAGAGATCAATGTAGTATCTGTATCTGGCTTATATTCCATAGATGAAAACAATACATCATGTCCTTTACCTGCGACAGTCACAACCGTTGGCATACCCATTCCCCCATAATAGGCTACCTGCACGTCACCAGAATCAAAAGGAACGGAGTTGGCAAACCCATTTGTACTTACCCAACTCTTAATTTGGGTACAGGTATAATTTTTTGTAAATCCAAACTGATAGAAGCGAACCTTTTCACCATATTTCTTTTTTAGAGGAATAAACATAGCATCCAGCGATTTTCCGGCAGTGATGCAAGGGTTACAGCTTAACATAAAAAATTCCAATACGACTGCATGACCAGAATCCAGCTCGCTGAATAAATGATGCATATTGCCATTGCAATCACTCATATTAAAATCATATGCTGTAGTTGGTGTTTGTCCTTTTGACGTATTGTTCATCCCAATACCTAGTAGTAAGATAATAAATAATAATGGTGTTTTCATTTCTTATACACTAAGGTAAGCATTTTATTCGTGAATGTAAATTTTACGTGAAAGCATAGTGTTGTTTACCCGGTAGGTTATTAAGTAGACGCCGCTCGCAATGGTTGAATTCAAATTAATTCCAACATTTTGTGCGGATGTGGTTGAATTGCTCAGTTCGCTGGACTGGATTAATTGCCCTTCCATATTACGCAGTTCAATTTTTGCCCTTCCTCCAGGCAAGTTGTCGTAGGATATAATCAGCTGTCGGCTTTCTGTTGAATAGTATGCATTAAAGAATTCTTCTTTTACAGATGCTTCAATTCCTGTTGTGGTTTTTGGTTTTATTTGAAAGGTAGATAAGAATACCTGGTCGCCCGTGTTTTCATTATCCATATTTGTTGCATTCGTCGCATAATAAAATTTGATGGCGCCGACATTTGTTGCAGGCGCTTTCCATTGAAATGTCCATTCACCTATGCCAGTTGATATTGCGTCAGTCCCCGCTGTTTTATGGGTTATGTATTTTCTGGTTGCGTTGGGAGCGATTCCGTTTTGTAATTGTGTTTTTGCAGCGTCAGTCGCAATTAATGTTCCTACGTAGGAATTATCACTGCTTCTTAAAACAGTTACCTGGAATCCGAATCGTTTGATTCCGGCTTTATTGACCTGTATTTTCACAGGATATGTTTCTCCAGGTGTATATAGAGAATCTCCACCGTTAAAGATAAACTGGTTTACCAATGTTCCGGGAGAAACAGTTGCGTCTTTATGACATCCGCTTTGAGCACAGGTTTTTTCATTTGGTGCCCCGGTGCTTCCTTCATGTGCTCCTTCTATTTTTAACAACATACTACTGGTCAGTAGTTGTTGAACTCCAATAATAGTTAGAAGGATAATTATTTTTTTTAGTGGTGTTTGTATTTTCATGTGCTGATGAAATTTTTCTAATTATCCAATTTCTATTGAATACTAATTTTTGTGTTTTTTTCTTTGTTCTCTGATGTCATTCGTACAATATAAATTCCTGCTGCCACATCGAGCTCGAAAGCCTTATCAATGGAAGTAATTTTTTCGTCAAATAAGATTTTTACCATGCGTCCCTCCATATTATATAAAGCACATTTGACACGTTTTTCATTTTGCAGTTGCATGCTGATCCTTACCTCTTTTGAAATACCATTTATGCAAACCGTTGCAGGTAGCTCGCCGTCATTTTCTTTAACTGACGTTTGATCATCCGGTGATAAGGTCAAAGAAGTTGTATATACGTGATCACCTTTATCCGAATGATCATCATTTGCTGAAACAGAAGCAACATATAATGTAACGGGTCCAGCATTTTGTTGGGGTGCTGTCCAGTTCATAGTCCACTCGCCTACACCAGGTACCAAAGGATCCGTTCCAGGATAGGTATAGGTTACATACATTCTGTCCTGAAGCGTGATTTCATTTGATACGATTTGCGTTCGGGCTTCATCTGTTATTAACATCGTACCGGCATTTAGATGATCATTGTCTTTTAAAGCCACGGCCTGGAATCCGAAGCGATTAACTCCATTCTCAGCTATCCTTATGGTAATTGGATAGGTTTTTCCCGGAATGTATTTCGTGATATTATCTCCTATTTTTACGTTAAGTGTGGCGTTTCCCTTATTGAGTGGGTTATCATCATGACAACCACTTTTTGTACATGTAGCCTCGTCTGGTGCACCGGTACTTGAAACGGGTGCTCCAAAGCTTAATGATTCCGGCATTTTTGCCATTATAAAAATGGGAAGCAAAGCAATGGCTGAATAGAGCATTTTTTTATTCATTTTTTTAGAAATTAATTGAACATTAAAATTTATCAAATTTTTGCGTGCTAATACCACTTTCTGATTTGACTTGTATTAAATATACACCAGGAGAAAATGTACTGATGTCAATTTCATTTGTCAACGCATTAGCAGGCCCTGAATAAACTAATTGACCCTGCATATTAATCACTCGAATGGATTGAATATTTTTTAAATCATGTAAATCTAATTTTAGTAAATCGTTTGCCGGGTTTGGGAAGCAATTGAAGGTTTTTGCTGAAATTTCATTCGAAGAAATACCAGCGGTGATTTCAAATTTTAAATCATCCACAT
>DASRRA010000143.1:0-5483 GCA_035696085.1 Bacteroidia bacterium
CAAGATGTTTAAAAGCATCAATGAAATGATGGTGAATACCGTTCAGGGAAATTTATTAAACAATAAAGATTACAAAGCAACTTACTATGAAAATGAAAAAAATTATCTGGTTGAATTAACACCCGTACAAAAAGCAGCCAAAGATTTTTTAAAAAATATTTACCTCTATATTGATAAAACAGATTATGCGGTCATCAAGGTAAAACTGACCGAACCTGGTGATGACTACACCACCATTGACTTTACAGACCGTAAAAGCAACCAACTCATAGCCGATGAAAAATTTACTATTAAGTAGTTTTCTTGCTTTTTTTTTATCGGCATGCAGTTTTGGTCATTACAAACGACTAAGTCCTGCGACTGCTGATTCGACTTCTCTACACTCTATTTTTGGAGATCATTTTAATTCTTTTCTTTTCAAAACAAATATCCATATTTATGGAAGAGATTTTAGTGGCTTGCTCGTTACCAAACAACTAAAACCTTCTGATTACAGGGTTATTTTTACCACCGAATTGGGAATGAAATTATTTGATTTCGAATTTACCGACTCGGCTTTTACCGTTCAGTATTGCGTTCCACAGTTTAACCGGCCGGCATTACTAAAAACCATACAACAGGATATTGAAATTATCCTGATGACCAGATTAAAAAATCAACCCTTACAGGCCTTTACAGACAAGCAAAATGAGCATTTGGTAGTTAGACAAGCAGTGGGCAAATTCAGCAATTATTATTTTACAGATAAAAAAAATAAGCAACTGGTAAAAATTGAACACGCGAAAGGTCAGCTAAAAAAGACTACATTTGACCTGAGCAATTATTCGGAAGATATTCCGGGATTGATTCAAATACAACATCATGATTTAAAACTAAAAATAGAATTAGCTCTCCTGAAAAAATAAATAGTCAGAAACCTCCTCACTTTATGTTACTAAACGACTTTTTTCACATACACGACATTCAAACCACTGATAAGTATACAGTGGCCATCGTGTTAAACGCAAAACATACAATCTACGACGGTCACTTCCCCAACAACCCTATTACACCCGGCGTGTGTATGACACAAATGCTCAAGGAGTCTGTTGAGCAAATCACCCAAAAAAAATTACAATTGGTGAATGCCTCTAATTTAAAATTTATGGCCGTACTCAACCCGGAAGTACATCCCAAGGCTGTTATCACAATTACCTTAAAAGATAAGGGGGATGAAAGAATTCACGCAGAAGGCAACATTGCAGCGGGCGAGGTGGTTTTCTTTTCCTTCAAAGGAAGCTTTAAGGAGCAATAGTCCTGACTGCATAACTTTATAAATATATTATTGTAAATTTGTACAACTGCCCTAGAGCAGCCTTTATCGCTTAACGTACGTTTACAATGTCAGATCACCCGCATGCAGCTGTTTATGCTAAACTTAAAGAGTTAAAATGCTGCGTTATTATTCCTACCTATAACAATCAGCAAACACTTGCTGATGTTTTGAATGATGTATTGCAGTATACAGATCAGGTGATTGTGGTAAACGATGGATCTACGGACGATACATCAACCATCTTAAAACAATTTTCTACAATTGATCTGATTGCTTATTCTCCTAATCAGGGGAAAGGAATTGCATTGAGGAAAGGCTTAGCGCGAGCCCAGGAAAAAGGCTACCGGTATGCCATTACCATGGATAGTGACGGACAACATTTTGCAAAAGACATCATCGCCTTTCTTAGAAGAATTATCGCCAATCCGGATTCTTTGCTTATTGGGGCACGTAACCTGAACCAGGAAAACATGCCAAAAAAAAATACATTCGGCAATAAATTTTCCAATTTTTGGGTATGGGTCACTACCGGCTTGTCGTTACCCGACACCCAATCAGGATATAGGCTATATCCTGTTGAGAAAATGAAAGGCATGCGCTTTTTAAGCTCCAAATATGAATTTGAAGTAGAAGTATTGGTGAAAACAGCCTGGAAAGGCATTACGGTGAAGGCTGTTCCCGTTCATGTTTTCTATGCAGAGGAAGGAAAACGTGTTTCTCATTTTCGTCCTGGAAAAGATTTTACACGCATCAGCATCCTCAACACCTACCTCGTAACGTTGGCGCTCATCTGGTACAAACCCATTAAATTTTTAAGTCACTTTACCCCGAAAAATATCCGCTTGTTTTTTAAAAAGCAGTTTATTGATTCGGACGAATCAACCGCCCGAAAGTCAATGGGCGTAGCCTTTGGCGTATTCATGGGAATTATTCCAATTTGGGGATATCAATTGGTAAGTGCAATCGTACTGGCCCATTTTTTAAAACTGAACAAGGCTATTGTAGGTGTTGCTGCCAATATCAGCATTCCTCCGATGATTCCGTTTTTACTTTACGGTAGTTTAAAAACCGGGCAGTTTGTACTTCAGAATGATTTAAGTGATAATATCTTTAATAAAGAGATAACATTCAACACCATTGAACAACATTTATTTGAATACATCATTGGGAGTTGTGTGTTTGCAGTGGTAATGGCTACGCTGTTTGGCGGGGTTACTTATCTGATTTTAAAATTCAAGCAGAGGAAAACAATTTCAGCTGACTGATATGAATTTGAAAGTTTAGCAATGATGGTTACACGATAAAATTATATATGAAAACAGTTCTTCCCTTCTTATTGCTTTGCATAGTGATTGCAACAGCCTGTACAAAAACCAAAGCGCCTGAGCAAAAAAAGGACCGCTTGTATTTTGTTACTGTGAAAGCAAGCTCGAAAAATGATACAACTTATATTGACAAACCTGAATGGATAGATTCAAGTAGAAAACTTATTTCCCGGGTAAGCTTTTGTAATGTAGATCCTTTTTGCGGGGAAGTGACAAAATATGATAACCAGCCGGCTCCTACTGATGGAACGGCGGTGACTTACCAAACCAATGATTTGGGTATTATCTACACTTTAAATACCACCTGGAAATCTTACAAAAAATTGCATTCTACCAACGATAGTATTGAACGAAGAATCAATGAATATATGGATCATATCCTTTCCAGAAGTGAGTTTGTTGCAGAGGGAGACATCCCTTTAAAATATTTTGAAGAAATTGTAAAAAAGAATGAGATTCATTAGATAAAAATATCAAAACTGGAGCTAAATATTTCTCCGCTTCTCTCCCTAAAAAACCTTATCTTTAAGACCTTATACGACATTGCCGGAAACAAACCCGGCAATGTATTTTTTACATCCCCTTTTAACATAACAGTAACCGAATAGTTATTAGAGCACCCACTATATAAAATGAGTATATTTTTTACATTCATTTACCGATTTTTAAAACAGCATAAATTTCTTTTCTTTTTACTTTTTGCTTCATCCGTTGGTTTTTGTGCTCTTTTTGCTCCTCGTCTGAAATTTGAAGAAGACATCACCCGCATGATGCCCAATGATGCTAAAATTGATCGCATCAATAAAATTCTCAAAAATTCTAAATTTCTCGATCGCATCGTATTTACTGTTTCTACTACTGATTCAACCAAAGAACTACCGGCGGAAGAATTAACAGCGTTAGCAGATAGCCTGGTGGAAGATATATCCATCTTGCAGCCTACGCTTGTAAAAGAAGTGACCAGCAAAGTGAGTGATGATGTGATGTACAGCGTATACAACACCTTCCTCAATAACCTTCCTTTGTTCCTGGAAGAAAAAGATTACCAAACCCTGGATGACTTAATTACACCGGAAAAACTGGATACCACGCTGGAGCGAAATTACCGCACCCTGCTTTCACCGGCTAGTATGGTTCTGAAAAAAAACTTGCTGCGCGACCCCATCGGCATTACACCCTATGCTTTAAAACGCATGCAAAGCTTACAGTTTGATGATAATTTTGTTTTAGAAGACGGCTATATTTTCACAAAAGATAAAAAACACCTTTTATTCTTTATTACACCGGCAATAAAAAGCTCCGACACGGAGAAAAACACTCGGCTCATCGCTTCACTTGACAGTATTCTTACCAAGCATTTACAACAGCATCCGCAGCTAAATGCCGAGTACTTTGGCAGTGCTGCTGTTGCCGTCGGAAATACCATACAAGTGAAGAAGGATGTGCGACTTACCGTTACCATCACCGTCATTGGCTTGTTTCTATTCATCAGTTTTTTCTTTAAACGCCTGGAAGTATTTTTTATCATTTTTATTCCTGTCGCTTTTGGTGCCGCCTTCTCCCTAGCCTTGCTTTATTTAATCAGGGGAGAAATATCCGGGATTGCGCTCGGCGCAGGATCCATCGTACTTGGCATTGCCATGGATTATACCATCCATTTTTACACGCATTTTAAACATACGAATTCTGCTGAAGAAACAGTAAAAGATTTATCCTTTCCGCTTACATTAGGAAGTACCACCACCATTGGTGCACTCCTGGGATTACTCTTTGTGAAATCAGAAGCCTTACACGATTTCGGAATGTTTGCCGCGTTCAGCTTATTAGGTGCCGCATTATTCACTCTGATCTTTTTTCCGCATCTGGTTCGTAAACGCAAGTCGAACACTAATTCAGAACATATACATAAACCCAATTTAATAGAACGAATCGCTGCCTATCGCTTTGATAAAAATAAATACCTGGTTTGTTTTATTTTAATTCTTGTCATCGCCTCTTGCTTTACTGCTTCACATGTAGGTTTTGAAGCCGACATGATGAAAATGAATTACATGGATAAAAAATTGGCTGCATCCGAAGAACACCTCAACGCCATCAGCAATGTTTCCCTTAAAAGCATCTATTTAATTTCAAGCGGAAAAGATTTGGATGAAGCACTGATAAACGGAGAAAAGAATTTACCGCAACTGCAACAGTTAGAAAACGACGGACTCATCCGCAAATACTCCAGCATCAGCACACTGCTATTGTCAAAAGCCGAACAACGGAAACGCATTGAGCGTTGGAACAACTACTGGACAACAGCTAAAAAAGAAGTATTAAAAAAACAACTGATCGAAAAAAGTGCAGCTTATAAATTCAAAGAAAATGCATTTAATGAATTTTATGCCTTACTGAATAAATCCTATACCCCAATTGGAATAGAAAATTTTGAAGAGGTAAGAACCAGCATGCTGGACAACTACATCTCCACACAACCGGATGAAACAACAGTGGTTACCGTAGTGAAAACAACAGCTGAAAATGAGGACAAGGTTTATGAAACATTAGTCAAAAATCCGGACCTGGTTGTGTTTGATAAAAAATTTCTTACCAATCATTTTGTAGACATCATTAAAAATAATTTTAACCTCATCCTTACCATCTCTTCTTTGTTGGTACTCATCATGTTGATCATCTCCTACGGACGAATTGAATTGGCGCTGATCACCTACATTCCCATGGTATTGAGTTGGCTATGCATTCTTGGAATGATGGGAGCATTCGGTTTGAAATTTAACATCATCAACATCATCATTTCCACCTTCATTTTTGGCTTGGGAGATGATTATAGTATTTTCATC
>DASRRA010000144.1:0-4692 GCA_035696085.1 Bacteroidia bacterium
TATCTGGTGAACCCAACTCGGTTTTCGACCAGTCAAATTTTCGTGTTAATTCGCACATTTCCCCACCGCTCTTGAAAAAATAATAATCGTTGGCTGGCGTGTTTTTATTTATTTCAATGGTAGTTTTCAATGTGTACGAATTTAGTGATTGAGAATTCCTTAAGTTAAGGCGTTTCAGAGGAAATATTATGCCCCGAATGACTCACTTAGCTATCTGTCTAGGCATCTCTGAAATACTAATTTAAATAGCGATTTCCTTTTAAATCCCGTCTCAAAAATGGGTGTTTTTTTTCACATAAGCGAAGTCTTCCTTTTAAAAGCTTGTCATAACTTTTTGTAGCCTATTACGTTAGATTTAGCGCCACATGATAAGTGAGCGGTGAAGTTGGAAGCCTCGTATGAAAAAAATCAAGCCATATCTTTTATTTGTTGCAATTTGTTGTTGTAGTTACCCCGCCCGGGCTCAGGATAAGGGGCGTTTTTCAATTGAAAAGAAAATCGATTCCCTGGAGCTCGTCCTGCAAAATAGTAAGGAAGATTCCAATAAAATCCATACACTCGACTATTTGACGTACACCTTGACTTATTTTCAAAAGGATGTAGAAGTGGATTCGCTTTCTCGTGTTGCTATCAAACTCGGAGAAAAGATCGGTTACGAAAAATTAAAAGGAAAATTTTACAATCAAATCGGAATTGCTTATCTAAACCAGAGAAAATATAACGAGGCCAGGCTTTATTTTTTTAATGCCATAGCGGCTGACCGAAAATTAAGTAATGAGTTGGCTTTGTGTGCGTATCTGATCAATATCAGCATGACTTACGAATCAGAACAAAATTACAAGGAAGCGTTAAATTACACATTTCAGTCACTTACAATCGCCGAAAAATTAGGTAACAAACAATTTATTATCCGGAATACGATGAGCGTTGCACATATATATGGCGAACAAAGCCAATATACACTTGCATTGAAATATTATTTCACAAGTTTGAAGTTAAGCACCGCGTTAAATGATCAAGAGAATACTTATTTCGCCCTATCAAATATAGGAGCCATGTACAATAGGCAGGGCCAATATTTCAAAACACTAAGCTACAATTTTCAGGCATTAAAAATTGCAGAAGAGTTGCGTGATAAACGCAAAATTTTGACGACACACAAAAACATCTCGCTTTCTTACCGAAGCTCCGGCAATCTCGCAAAAGCACTGGAACATAATTTTATTGCCCTTCAGATAGCTGAAGAATTGAAAAATAAATATGAAGTAGCTGAGCTTTTATCCACCAATGGAGGTATTTATATCGATCTTGAAGATTACGATCATGCGATGGAATATTTGCAAAAAGGGTTTAAAGTGATGGAAGAAACAGGCAACAAAGCCGGGATAGCCTATTTGATCGGAAATATGGGTGTAATAAGCCTAAATAAAGGGGATACGGCTGCTGCCTTGAACTATTATTACAAAGCAATCTCAGACCACAAACAATATGGAACCACCGGATTTATAAACATCTGGTTAAATAACATTGGTTCGATTTACGAAGCAAAATCAGGGCAACCACGGTATAAAGACTCCAGTAATTACTATTCATCAAAAGCGCTTGATTGTTATATGGGAAGTTTGAAAGAAGTAGAGGGGGCAAATATTAAAAGTGCGATGGTCGTAAGTTATGAATTAATTGGTTCGTTTTACATGCATCAAAATAAATATGCAACCGCAGAAATTTATTTGCAAAAAGCGCTGAAATTATCTGAAGAAATTGATGAGGTAGTCAATCGCAAACTGATCTATGAAGAACTCAGTAATTTGTATACAAAAGAAAAGCGTTCCGACTTAGCGCTGGAATGCTATAAAAATTTTGTTAAACTTAGAGACAGTCTGTTAAATAAAGAGAATACAAAGAAAATGATCACCTCAGAAATTAACTATGAATTTCAAAAGAAGCAGGATATTTTAAAAGCGAACCAGGAAAAAAAAGAATTTATATTACGCTCGGAGAAAAAAAGACAAACCACGATTGTTTGGTTCTTAAGTGGCTTTGCCATTCTGATTTTAACGGCTTCGGTTTTTATTTACCGTAGCTATATACAGAAGAAACGAATTAACGATCAATTATCCATTCAGTATGAACGTATAGAAACTGCTCATAAAATTATTAAAGAAAAAAACCATGAGATAACTGACAGTATTAATTATGCGCTGCACATTCAACAAGCAATGCTTCCGGATACGAAAGAAATAGATAAATCACTTCCTGAAAATTTTGTTTACTTCAAACCCAAAGATATTGTGAGCGGTGATTTTTATTTTTTTATAAATGCACATAATAAATTCTTTATTGCTGCCGCAGACTGCACAGGACATGGCGTACCGGGAGGATTTATGAGCATGATCGGTAGCGAAAAATTAATGAATGCAGTTAAGCAAAGCGCTCATCCGGGCACTGTACTCTCGTTGTTGAACAAGGGGATAAAAGATTCACTCCACCAGTCGGAACATGCTTATTCCAATCGGGATGGTATGGACATCGCCTTGTGTGCTTTTGATATGCAAAACCATGTGGTAGAATATGCCGGGGCCAACCGCCCATTTTGGCTGATTCAAAAAAATAGTGGAGAACTGATTGAAGTACGCGGAACCAAAACCTCCATCGGCGGTTTAACAGAAGATGATAAAGCGTTTAAAACACATCACATGCAGTTACAACCGGGGGATACCATTTATATCTGTTCCGATGGCTTTGCTGACCAGTTCGGAAAAACCGATAAAAAGCTAACGACAAAAAAACTCAAAACTATTTTAGTAGAAATAAACCATATGCCGTTAAAGGAACAGGCACAGTATCTGGACAGCTTTATTAACGAGTGGAAAGGTATGACCGAACAAACAGATGATATCTTGATCATTGGTGTAAAGATATAGGACGGTATATAAGTTATCCCTCTCATTTCCAGTGATTCCGTTTTTTTAGACAATACATCCTACCAAATGCAGTTTAATTAACTTATATTTGTGTAATATGTAACAATTAACTCATTTAAGAGTATACACAAATAGATATCCCCCGGTTTTTTCCCAGAAATTAGCATCCTCTGCAGGTTATTCCAACCAAATTCTTCCGGCAATTATTCACGTCCTGTATGAACAGGAGAAATTATGGTAAATGAAGACAATAAAATTTGTTAACAAAGACAAAGGGCTTTTCACGGCTACTTTGAGGAAAAATGTAAATGATTATTTCCAAAAGAATAAGCTCTCGCAAAAGGGTAACTGGAAAATGCTGCTGAAAGCACTTGCAATGCTGGTGCTTTATTTCGGACCATTTATTATACTATTGATGCTTCCGATAAGCGGTTGGCTGATTTTTCCTATATCGATCGTGATGGGAATCGGTATGTCCGGTATTGGAATGAGCGTTATGCACGATGCTGTGCATGGTTCGTTTTCAAATTTTGCCTGGTTGAACAAATTGTTTGGAGCATCGATGTATTTCATCGGCGGAAATACATTTAACTGGAAAGTACAACATAATCTTCTGCATCATACCTATACTAACATCGAAGGATATGATGAAGATATTGATCCAAAGGGAGTACTGCGTTTGTCGGAAAAAAGTGAGCTAAAAAAAGTACATCGCTATCAACACATTTATGCCTTCTTTTTATATTGTTTAATGACATTATCACGTACTGTAAACGAGTTTAAACAATTATACCGCTACAACAAAAAGGGATTTACAAGGCAACAAGGTTCTACTCCCAAAAAGGAAATGACAAAATTGGTGATTACAAAAATTGCTTATTTGGGTGTCTTTCTTATTCTCCCGATGTTAATTGCACCGGCCAGCTGGTGGGTCATCTTATTATGGTTTGTAACCATGCATCTCACGGCGGGTCTGTTCATGACAACTGTGTTTCAAATGGCACATTTGGTAGAGGAAGCAGAACAACCGACTCCAAATGATGTTGGTGTCATCGAAAACGAATGGACAATCCATGAATTGGAGACAACGGCTAATTTTGCCAGAAAGAGCCGGATTTTTGGTTGGATGATAGGTGGGCTGAATTACCAGGTAGAGCATCATTTATTCCCTTACATTAGCCATATTCACTACAGAAATATATCACCTATTGTCAAACAAACTGCGCTCGAATTCGGAGTCAGGTATAACGAGAACAAAACTTTTTTCGGAGCAATCGGTTCTCATATCCGTATGCTAAAAAAATTAGGACGTCAAAAAGTTTAAAAAATTCCCGCCAATTAAAATAACTCATTCCAGGATGTATTCGTCAGAAATTTGAAAAAGTAGTTCGAACGAATCGCATCTCCGAATGGGTATTTTTTTTCGCATTCACATGGATCTCTTGAGACGTTTGTTTTTTTAATGCAACAGCTGCCCCGTAGCTACTCCTTTACAAGAATTACCGAACGTGGCATGTATCTTTCAATGAGGCTAACCGAATGGTTGTAACTTGATGCATCAGAATAGTTAAGTAACACACAACGGATATGTAATTAGAATTGAAAGCAATATGAAAAAATTAGTAATAGCAGTGGTTGAAGATGATGCAGATGACAGAGATTTTATTTGTTCGGCATTGACCGACCGGTCGACGAATATCGAAATCATTGCCTTTTCAGGAGGGAAAGATTTTTTCTCATTTATAGAAACCAGTTCAGCTCTTCCTGA
>DASRRA010000145.1:0-3234 GCA_035696085.1 Bacteroidia bacterium
TGCTATTGATTGCCAAAAGCGCCAGTGGATGTGTAGACAGTACTTTCAAAAAACAAGCAATTCATCAATATAGGAATCCCATTGTGGATATTGCAAGAGACTCAACGTTCTGCATGCAGCAGCAATTGACGTTTGCTGTTACACTTACTGCTGACGATAGTATTGTATCCATGGAATGGCGAGTAGATTCAATGCCTGTTTCAACAACACCGGATTTAAAACTAATGTACGTCACCCCAGGGGTTCATACCATCAGCTATGAAGCTATTACCAATCATGGTTGTATACGAGATACTACATTTGAGCTAACCATACATCCGCTTCCGATTCCTGTTGCAACTGCTGATACCACCATCTGTTTAGGATCGAGTGTTCAATTGCAGGCAAATGATGGAGATAAATACAAATGGTCGCCCAGTCATGGATTGAACAATACCGGCATTCCAAATCCAATTGCTATTCCCGAGCGAACCATACAATATGTAGTACAAGTCTTAAATCAATTTGGATGCATGCAAAAGGATACAGTAAACATATCGGTGGATAAACCGGTTCATGTAGAAGTAAAAGATATACCACCGATTTGTGATGGAGACTCTATCCAATTGAAAACTGTTACCAATGCTACGAAATTTATATGGACACCACCTCAGTCTTTGTCAAACGATACGATTGCAAGTCCATATGCTTCACCCACTATTACCACGGGGTACAAAGTGATTGCATATAGTTTAAATGTTTGTCCGAATGATTCTGCAAGAACAACCGTAAATGTTGGCGAAATTCCTGAGTTGAAAATGGTAAGCGACACATCAGTTGTAGGAGGAAGCACGATACAGGTGGTAGCCCAGGTTTCCAACGTGCCGGTTAGTTATTCATGGGCTCCTCCAACAGGTTTGAGCTGTACCGATTGTCCGGATCCCATCATCCGAAACATCAAAGAGGATGAAACATTTATCTTAACTGTAACCAGCGCTATTGGATGTATTGCAATAGATACCATTCGTATCAAAACATTTTGTGGAGAAAACCTGTGGATTCCAAATGCGTTTACACCGAATAACAATGGCGTGAATGAAGTGTTTTATCCACAAGCTCCGGGATATGGAATTGTAAGATCAATGACGATTTACGACAGGTGGGGACAAGTTGTATTTACACAAGAAGAGTTTCCATTGAATGATCCTTCCTATGGTTGGGATGGCAGACAAAAGGATGGTAGAATAGTAGGGCCTGATGTTTATACGTATGTCATTCATTTTGTTTGTGTAAATGGAGATCGATTCGAAACAATAGGGAAGGTAACCTTACTTAAATAAAAAACTACCGTAGTTTTTTCTCTTTTTCTTTTTGTCTTGAAACAAAAAGAAACAAAAAATTTAAGAAAGAATAATCGGACAACACACAAGCGGGCGCTGCTCCGTATTCTTTCGGGCCCTCGCGCCGATCGTAGGTTCTTTTATACCCAGACAAGGATGCATAACTAACCAAAATAATAACAAACAATTCTGACTGTTTAATCTGGTGATGAAGTTTAACTTTAGGACTGAACGTGGGTGGGGAAGAGGCTTTGCTGGGGCACCTTTTTGCGTCATTTGCCTTCCTCGCAGGGATGCATTCAAAGCCTCTTGAATTTTTGTTTCTTTTTTTTTAAGAAAAAAGAAAAGAAAGAAAGAAAAAAAAATCACCATACAATTTGTATGATGATTTTTTATTTTTTGACTGCGTAAACCGAAGCTTTTCACCGTTCGCTAAAGCTATGGCTGACGCAGAGCGTAGGTTTACTGCGTAAACCGAAGCTTTTCATCGTTCGCTAAAGCTATGGCTGACGCAGGGCGTAGGTTTACTTCATATTATGATACACCGTCTGCACATCATCATCTTCTTCCAGCTTTTCTACAAGCGCCATTACCTCTGTTACTTGTTCGTCTGATAATTCAACAGTAGAAGTAGGAATACGTTCCAGCTCAGAACTAATGATGTTTAATTTTTTTGCCTCTAATGCTTTTTGCATCGTTCCGAAATCGGTAAAAGCTGTGTAAATGACGATTTCTTCTTCATCGCTTTCAATCTCATCCGCACCATGATCAATTAGTTCCAACTCCAGTTCTTCAGGATCGATATTTTCTTTTTTAATGCGAAACACCCCTTTGCGAATAAATAAATAATCCAAAGAGCCTGTTTTTCCTAATTCTCCTCCGTTACGGTTAAAGTTCATACGCACATTGGCAACGGTACGTGTTGGATTGTCTGTTGCACATTCGATCAGGATGCCCACTCCAAAAGGACCTTTTCCTTCATATACGATTTCCTCTAATCCTTTCTCATCCTTGGCGGATGCACGTTTAATGGCTGCATCAATTCTATCCTTCGGCATGTTAATACCTTTGGCATTTTGAATAGCCACTCTCAAGCGGGAGTTACCTTGTGGATCAGCGCCTCCTAATTTTACTGCAATAGCAATCTCTTTACCTGCCCTTGTAAAACCTTTTGCCATTTTATCATAGCGGGCAAACATTTTATATTTACGTTTTTCAAATACGCGTCCCATAAATTGTTGTATTAAATAGTAATAAATTTTCTGAGTACAAAGCTATCAATTATCAGTCATGTTTCACAACGAGGGGGCGGGAAAAAGATGACTTATCTGTAGCAATGGTTATAAGATACAGCCCATCGCTTAGTATACCCAATGGAAAAACAATAGTTCCTTGTACTGTTGGAAGAATTGCGTCCTGTTTTAGGATTCTTCCAGCCAGGTCGCAAATGGTGATGGTGGGTTTACCTTGAAGTACATCCGATACATGAATCATCACAACATCTGTTGCAGGATTGGGGTAAACCGTAAAGTTAGGGCCATTCACAGGCGTTTCAAGAATATTCGTAAGAATTACTTTTTCAGAAGAAGTGGAAAAGCCAAGGCTATCTGTTTTCACTAGATAAATGTCATCCAGGAAATTTCTAAAGCCATTGGTGGTACCGCAAATGATGAAACCTTTATCGGCTGTGCAGGAAATAGAATTACCCACATCTTTGTTACCGCTGCCAAACGTGGTTGAATTATTAAAAGTAAAATCGGGGTGAATGGTTGCAAAGTAAACATCGCCTTTTCCAAGACCATAGCTATTGTTGACCCCTGTAAAAGCCATCATTCCATCACTGCGTTGTGTTATGGAATTAATCGTCTCATCTTCTTTACCTCCTCCAAGAAAAGTTCTGTTGGATCGCCCGGCT
>DASRRA010000146.1:0-4674 GCA_035696085.1 Bacteroidia bacterium
GATTGTAGCTACAATTTTATATGGTGCTCAAGGCTTGGGAATTGCATTTGTCGTTAACATTATTGTGCTCCCTATGATTATCAAAGCCATAAAATACAGAGCACCGCTTAACTTTCCGGAGTTTTTCAACTCTATCCTTCACATTGCAAAAACAAAAAGTTTTTTAATTACAACCTTTACCATTTTTAATATTTTTATTATTCTAAAAATTGGTTTGCAAACATTGATCTCGCCCTGGATATTAGTTGTCGCCTTTTCTGCTGCTATTGGAATGCTATTTTTGTTTAACAGAAAACAAAAAAAATTTAGTGTCTATTTTAAAACATTTTGCATTGCTCCCTTGCTGATAAATATGCTGTTGCTACTAAATTTTATGGGGAGTTCCGATCCCGTACAAGAAACATATATGTTCCGTAACGACCTACAGCCCGGAAGACGCGGCAGTTATCAGAAAAGTACCTTTATTTATTTAGATGAAGATGCGTATTCTGAATTTCCGGGTAT
The DNA here is from genome assembly GCA_035696085.1 of Bacteroidia bacterium. Taxonomy (GTDB): domain Bacteria; phylum Bacteroidota; class Bacteroidia; order 2-12-FULL-35-15; family 2-12-FULL-35-15; genus 2-12-FULL-35-15. The sequence continues at coordinate 505 of DASRRA010000146.1, forward strand.
CCGCATGTTTATGGATATTGATCAAATGACGAACATGACCAACATACGCTATACATTTAAAAACGGGTTGTTGGGGTTTAGAGTGATGAGTGATTATGAATTTATTTATTAGTCGTTAATGAATGCCCTGCTGTTTCGCTCTAAATAAAATCATTTAACTGATTAAACCTAACAAATTGTTCATCTGATATCTTAAATCTAATACCTCGAATCTAAAATTAATGACCCCAGCGGGGTAAAACGTTTATAGAAAAAATACCACACAGGTTTTCCCCGCCCCCAGAGGGGTCGAACATTTTTTAATTTATATTTTATTTCGCCCCTTTATACGCCTGCAAAAATTTTATCATTTGCTCCACTTCTATTTCCTGCTGTTCAAATTCGCCCATGTTGATGCAGCAGACAAAGCTCCATACTTCTAAAATAGTTTCCGGCTTAATTGTATAGGGTGTGTAGGTTTTGTTATCCGAATGCAATTCAAATGCACCTGATTTTTTCTTATCACGGAATACGCGTTTGTAAACCACACCATCATCTTTGGTCAGAATGATATATGTTTGCCCATCTTTTATGGCATTGAGTGATTCCAGATAACTACCTACTACGATGCTTCCATTTTTTAATGGCGGCATAGAATCTCCTTTAATAGCAAAGGCACGGTGCTTACCAACCAATTTGAAAGGTAATTGCATGGTTGGTAACTCTTCAATAAACTGAGGGTCGGCATATCCATTTAAATAACCGGCACTTGCTTTTAATGGAACCATTTCCAATAAATCATTATTGTCTTTATCAACGAGAACGGGAAACAACAACCGGTTCTTCCCAATTTTCATCAACGCTTCCGGATCCGTTTTCGAGAGATCTGCTCTTACCAGTGCATCAACTGAAACGTGAAAAAAATCGCTGAGTTGAATCAGAAAATCACAGGAGGGTTCTGCTCTACCCTCTTCATAAGATCCTATACGTGAGCGTGGTATGTCCAGCTCGATTGCTAATTGTTCCTGGGAGATTTTTCTTAAACCTCTCAAAACCCTAATGTTTTTGGCTATTTTTGACATTGCTAAAATATTTAGCGTAAATATACTAAATCTGTTAGTAATTTTGAAATCAGAAACAGAAATTTTGTTTTTCTGAGGTTAACAAGTATCTGAAATGCTTGGTACCGGCATTGTCCGCCGAAGCGTTACAACCTTTGCCAAAGCTATCGTTGTCACAGAGAGGTGGAACTTTTCCCAATATAGAATAAACACGCCATGGTTATTACATATGAAAAGTCCGGTGCCTTGCATTTTTATTTTTTCCTAGGTTAAAAGCTATTATATTTACTTTCCTAAAATAGCCTACTGAACCTTTATGAAAAAATACATATCGCTTTTATGCCTGCTTGTTTGCGTCCTAAAACTTTCAGCGCATGAACCTCCCTATCCCGGTTACTGGCAACAAGGAGTTGCTTACACCATTAAAGCATCCCTGGATGATAAAACAGATATCATTGATGGAACAGAAACACTGATCTATAAAAACAATTCACCGGATCAGCTAACCTTTGTTTATTTCCACTTATATACCAATGCGCAAACTAAAGGCTCTTACCTGGAAGATTTGTATCGTAACAATAATATTGATGTAAAATTTGGTAAATACGGTTCTCAAGGATTAGGTTGCGTAGTTTCCTCCATGAGCAGTGAAGGACAACAGCTAAAGACAGAACAGGACAATACTATTTTAAAAGTGTACCTGCCAAAGTCGCTGAACTCAGGAGAATCCATCACCTTTAACATTGCTTTCAAAACGTATTATGACAACGGCACCATTCGCAACCGTATGAAATTATTCAATGCCTTGGGATACAAGCATTACGATGTAGTACACTGGTACCCGCGTATTTCCGTATACGATCGCAAACAGGGATGGGACACCGATCAGCACATGGATCATGAATTTTATGGTGACTTCGGAACGTACGATGTGTCATTTACATTACCCAATCATTACATTGCCGAAGGCACCGGTATTCTTACCAATGCACAGGAAGTACTACCGGATGACTTAAGAGCCAAGCTGGATATTAAAAACTTTAAAAATAAACCCTGGAATGAAAAACCTTCTGTGGTGGTCGTTCCGGATGGTACAACCAAAACATGGATATACTCCGCAAAAGATGTACATGATTTTGCGTTGACTACTGATCCGACCTACCGCATTGGCGAAGCCGAATGGGATGGTATCAAGTGTTATGCGTATGTTCAGGAGCCACATGCAGCTCATTGGCAAAATGCTGCATCCTATACAGCCAAAGTGATTCAGGTCAACTCCGAAAGTTTTGGAAGATATGCCTATCCTAAACTAACGGTTGCTGATGCACAGGATGGAATGGAGTATCCGATGCTTACGCTGGATGGCGGCTATGATCCGGACTACAGGGATTTGCTGGCGCATGAAATTAGTCACAACTGGTTTTTCGGAATGGTGGGAAGTAATGAAACATACAGAGCCGCACTGGATGAAGGCTTCACACAATTTTTACAAAGCTGGGCATATGAAAAAATTGACGGTCGCCAACGCATCCGTTATAAATACAAATCAAAATATGTAGAGCGTTTCACGGAACCGGATTATATCCGCAACAGTGAAGTATACAACGGCTACATGTTTGAAGCAGCACGTGGTGTGGAATCCAACATGAATGTACACTCTGATGGATACAACGGTGGAATACGCCATGGTGGCGGTTATAGCCAGGTGTATTACAAACCGGCAGTGATGTTATACAACCTGCAATATGTATTGGGTGATCAACTTTTTCAGGATGCGATGAAACATTACGTGGAGCAATGGCGATTTGCACATCCTTATTTTGAAGACTTCAGAAATAGCATCATCCAATTTACACATGTTGATTTGAATTGGTTCTTTGATGAATGGATGGAAACAACGAAGACGATTGATTATGGAATTAAGTCTGTACGAAAAGGAAAAGAAAAAGACGAGTATCAAATTAAATTTAAACGTTACGGCATGCAAATGCCAATTGATTTTTCAGTGATTGGAAAAAATGATAGCATTTACAGTTTTCATATTCCGAACACCTGGTTTGTAAAACAAACAACCGCAACCGTATTACCTCGCTGGATTGGTTGGGACAAGGTAAAACCAACTTATACCGCAACCGTAAAAATACCAAGTGGTGTGTACGATGTATTAATTGACAGCAGCACACGCATTGCCGATGTAAATATGCTGAACAATGAGAAAAAATTCTCTATCAAATACCGCTTTGATTCAAAAATTTATAACTCGCCTGATTGGACGCGCTATGAATTATTTGCAAGACCTGATATTTGGTACAATGGCTATGATGGTGTAAAGCTTGGTGTAAGCCTGAACGGACATTACCTTAATTACAAGCATATCATTGATGCAGCATTCTGGTTCAATATGGGCATGGGACAAACCTATCTGGATCGCTATGATTACATCAGACCATCTGGATACGACGTAATCAGTTATCGCTTTAATTACCGAACAGCTACGGATAAATTTATGAAAGGCTCGTCCTTGTATTTATCTGCCAAATCGTTGGATGGATTGCAAGCATATGTGGTGGGCTTTGACAGAAAAGACATCAGTGGAAAAAACAAAGTGTACCTGTTCTTTAAATCCATGTACCGGAAAGATTATGACGCCATCTCCTATTTATTGCTGCCAATGGAATGGCAACCCAATGCTTTAAACAATACCCTGAATGCAGGCATTGAGCACACTTACCGATACAAAAAAGGATCAGGTACCATTCAGCTGGGCTTACGTTCAACAGCATTGATGAGTGATTACAATTATCAATCACTTACCATGAATACAATTAACCGCACCCGATTGGGAAAATTAAATTTGAATACACGTGTAGTGATGCAATATGGAACAGGAACCAACTGGGCTAAAGAATCTTCTTTATTCCTGGCTGGCGCTAATCCAGAAGAAATGATGGATAATAAATATACCCGTTCTCAAGGTTTTTTTGATCCGTATTGGGCCAAGATTGGGATACAAACTAATTATTTCCAATATGGCGGAGGGCTTAATTTAAGAGGATATTCCGGTTACCTTGCCCCACAAATGACGAGGAATGGAACAACTGTGAATACGTATAGAGGACAAACAGGAGGA
>DASRRA010000147.1:0-2864 GCA_035696085.1 Bacteroidia bacterium
TGAGAACTGGGTGTTAGCTCTTACTGAATACCTCTTTAAATATTGGAATTTGGCAATCCCTTGTTGGTTCAAATAGCCCATTGAGAAGAAGTACGAGCTTTTGTCCGAACCAGCGCTAACTGACAGGTTATGACTTTGCATTGGAGCGTTCCTGGTAATTTCATTATACCAGTTCGTACCTGTTTTATTAGCCTTCGTGATCTGGTTACTGTTTATATCGTACGTTGTTGGATCCGTATTCGGCGCACCTGCAGCAGCTCCGGCAGGTGTAATATAATCAGGGATCACCGGAGTAGGACCAGTTCCAAACTGCGGATGCGTTGGCGTGACGTTCGGGTTAGAGTTTAATTGTTGAAGCCAGATCGCATTTGCTTCTTCCTGTGTGTTAGCCATTTCATACCCATTACCATGAGTGGTAATCCCATAGTAACCGTCATAACTGACTTTAGCCCTTCCTGTTCTTCCTTTTTTCGTTGTAATAATAATAACACCGTTTGAACCAGCTACACCATAGATGGCGGCCGATGCATCTTTCAACACCTGTATAGATTCGATATCATTTGTATTAATATCATGCAGACTACTTCTTACACCGTCAACAATGACAAGAGGAGAATTATTACCGAATGCTGTGATACCCCTGATGCGGATATCGCTTTGAGCACCGGGCTGACCGGAGGTGATGATCGTAACGCCCGACGCACGACCCTGCAAAGCTTCCTCACCTGTTCCTACAGGCGACTGCTTCATTTGGGCTACGTTTACGACCGCTACTGAACCAGTAATGTCCTTTTTACGTTGAGCCGTATACCCTGTAACAACAACCTCATTCAAACTGGTCGTTTGCAGTTTCATGGCAACGTCAATAACGTTGTTGCCTCTTACATTGACTTCAGAAACTTCAAATCCAATGTAGGAGAAGACCAGGACGGTAGAATTGTGAGGTAAATTGATCGCATAGCTACCATCAGTTGTTGTGGTAGTAGCCACGTTGGTGCCTTTAACTCCAACCGTCGCTCCGAAAACAGGTTTTCCATCAGGACCTGTGACCTTTCCGGACACCCTGGTTTGAGCAATGACCAGGGATGAGAAAACTAACGTGAAAAAGGCTAAAAAGAATAAGTGCTTCTTGCCTTTCAATAAGTAATCAACATGATTTCTCATAAAGCAAAGTGTTTTAGGTGTGAAATACTCCGAATTTTTGTTAATAAAAAATGTTCAGTTAAGGGTCCTGCGTTCTTTTGAATTTTCGGAACAGGTTTGGGTTTTTATCTTGGTTTGTTCTTCTTGTTCTTGTCGTCCAGCTCTATGCAAATAAAGAAAGGGCACTAAACTAGATAGTAGTGCCCTTGTAAAAACTAACGATTGCTATATGAGATAACTGCTCTAAACTGTTAACTAACCAACCATTATAAGATTGTCCGGTCAGAACAACCTTTTCAGAAAGCTTTTTCTTTTTGTGCATAGCAGCTAGAGATATTTTGTATTCAAGGTGCGTCTATAAAACAGTTCCCGGAACTACTTACAATCCACGTTTCTCCGACTATGTAAACGATTTCCCACGGTCATTTGGCCCGAAAACTAAATTTGAAACTATAAATAAGGGAATAAAGAAATGATTTGCTGTTCTCATCCAGCCAATAGAAGTACTACATTTTCCATCGAAGCGAGATCTCATACGGCAGTCATTCAATAGCATTAGTGCAAATCGTTACCCCGAATTTAAAATTTAACAATCGATTGACAAAATTTATTTTCTTTAAATAAATAAAATGATACTTTTTTATCAATTAACTGTGTTTTTTTAATTTTTGATGTGATTTTTTACAAATTAAAATTTTTTTACTTGCTTGTTTCGGTCATCAGAGCACCGCTAATTATCTTTCGTGCGATTGACCAACAACAGAAAGGCGGGTTTATCTTTTTGTTTGGATTTAAATTTCATTTTCCATGAAGAACTTATTAGCCAAAGACTTCCAATGACTATATCATCGTCACCATCCCCATCTACATCAGCAGCGTCCATGGATATCCAATTGCCACTATCATACTCTTGTACCGTGTACGCTGTGAAATTAAAGCTTCCTTTGTTTTCGAGATAAACAATAGATTCCTCAAGTTGGTTTTTATAATCAGGAAAATAAGAGATCGTTATTATATCCATGTCGCCGTCTTTATCAAAATCTCTTGCTATTGCCTTGTAACAGCCGTGAATAGGGAAAAAATAAAGCTGCTCAAATTTGTTATTGCCTTTGTTTAGGAAAATATAAACACCATGGTAATTTTTAAGGACATCAGCGGTGAAATCCAGGTTATCCCCGCAGGTGTAGATAATGTCTTTAAGGCCATCCCCGTTCACATCTTCCATCTCGAAATAACTTGATCCATAAATTGGCGGGAATCGTAATAGTTCCTTTTTTTCAAAATTTCCATTGCCCTTGTTCAAAAACATAAAAATCCCTTCCTGTGCCTGGGCCATTAAAACAACAATATCTGGCAAACCATCTTTATTGAAATCATCTACATAAGCTTTAACGGCACCGGGTAATAAGATCAACGGCTTTTTAACAGGAGTTGAATCTGTCTTTTTCAAATAATAAAATTCACCCTTGTTATTTCCAAAACCACAAACCAAATAATCTTTCTTACTATCACCGTCCAGATCAGCAATGGTTGTTTGTACCGGTCTGGGGATTTCTGCTGATAAAGTTTTCAATGACTCAAGTTTTCCATTTTTTGTTAAATGAAAACTGTCAATACTACCATTTCTCGCGTCGTTTGGGTATAGTATACCAATATTAGTAAGAACACCGTTCCGTGCACCCGGTAAATGCAAGTCATTATTAAACCACATATCTACCATG
>DASRRA010000148.1:0-6848 GCA_035696085.1 Bacteroidia bacterium
AGCTCCAATAGGAGCGAGGTACATGACGTACGTTAACCCGGTAAAAACCCATTTTGATCCTTTGTTTAATCCATCGATTGCTTTCTGACGATGCTTGGAAAAATTAAGAAGAATACCAATGAGAATAGATACAAGTAAAACCTGTAACGTAAGATTAGAAAAAAAGAAGGATGACCAATTAAAATCGCTATTTGCATTACTGGTGTAGTTACTTGCATCCATTCCATGCAAATTGGTTTTATCAATTTTTCCTGGTTGTAACCACGACGCCATAGCAATACCAATAAGCAATGCAAAGGTTGTTACAATTTCAAAATAGATCAATGCTTTAACGCCAATACGTCCCACCTTTTTTAAATTCCCCATTCCACTGATGCCAAGTACAATCGTAAAAAATATGATGGGGGTGATAAATAATTTGATGAGGTCTACAAATTTTTTTCCAAGCACCTCCATTTTCACAGCGGTAGCAGGATCATAATAACCCAATAGAATTCCAGCGAGGATAGCTATAAACACCCAAAAGGTGAGGTTTGTAAAAACACGGCGACTTCGCTTATTCTTTCTGTCTGCTAAAAATTCCATTACTTATCTAATTTTGCTGCAATTTACAAAAATCAATATTGAAGATTTTTATACACAGTATTATTTTTTGCTGGACTTTATCCACCCTTTTAAACTGATTATTCACTATGTATTTCCTCCTGTTATTGCTTATTAATGGTTTTAAAATATGACGATGGATATTGTGGCGAATGTTTTGAATACTTTTGTCACCACAAAAATTATGTTTAAAAAATTTAATTAATTAAAATTATTAAAAATGAAAAATACATTTAAAAATAAAATTACCAGAACACTTATTTGCGGCGCAGCTGTACTTAGCGTTTCCTTTTTTGCATGCAAAAAGAATAAAACAGAAGACGAAGTAACACCAACTGATATTCATAAATCAGCACTTGCCAATCTTCAAAATGTATATCCTGATACAGCCGTTTCCGGAACTGCAACATTTAGCCAAATCAATAATGGTGATGTAACATTAACATTGGACATTACCGTACCTTCAAAAGCAAATAAAAGTGTGGCCGTGCATATGCACATGATGAACGATTGCGGTGGAAATGCCTCCAATGCAATGGGACACTGGAATCCCACCAATTCCAATCACGGAAAATTTGGTACAGGCTCCTTTCACTTAGGTGATATCGGAAATATCAATTTGGACAAATTAGGACACGCTACTTACGTGATGACAACAAATGCCTGGAACATCAATGGCACGGATACGTCGCGAAATGTAATTGGGAAAAGTATTATTGTTCACTCCGGGGTAGATGACTATGTTACACAACCATCCGGCAACTCCGGAAATCGCATTGGTTGCGGCGGGATTTTGATCAACTATTAAAATTGTTCTCGGAAGTGTTCAATCAAGGCCTGAAAAATTTTTGTTTTTTGGGCCTCACTTACCGAAGTAAATTTGCTGTGAATGAATCCGATTTTTTCCATTTCGATGCTAAACAGCTCACTGTGATCCATTATTGCTTTTTCTGATATTTCCAGGAATAAAGCATCTTCATTGGAAGGATCATGATAATTTAAGTCGCACCTGGATTCTGTAATAAACTCCACGCAAAGATCTTCACGATTGTAAAAATTGGTAATCAATCGCAAACCGATTTCTACGGTACCCGGTTGCTTCCCTTCGAGATCAGCATAAGGTTGAAAATAAAATTGAGGTTTCAAAAAATTAAATTCTCCTTCAAGCTTTGTGAATGCATCAAGCGCTTCGAACTTTTCGACAGAAGTGATGAAAGAAGAATATTCCATATGATAAAGGTAAGGTTATTTTTTGTTGATGGGAAGGCATGTAATTTGTCCGACTCTTAAAAATGTAAACTATGAAAAAGTATATAACGACTACAATAATTATTTTTTTAATTCTGTTTAACTCCAGCATTTATTCGCAAAATCAACAAGCCATGACAAGTAAAATCGAATTATTAAGTCCGGATGGATTACATAAAAACCCTGCTTATTCTCAAATAGCGATAATAGAAGGAAATAACAGAACCATTTATATAGGCGGACAAAACGCAGTAGACAAAGATGGTAAGTTGGTTGGCAAAGGCGACATCGAAGCACAAGCCAAACAGATACTTCAGAATTTGCAAACGGCAGTACAAGCCGGAGGCGGTGCCTTTGAAAACATCATCAAATGGAATATCTATATTGTTCAAGGGCAATCGACTGAAAAAGCATTAAAAGTATTTCAAGGTGCGATGAGCAAAATGAAAAATCCTCCGCTTATTACGGGTGTGTTTGTATCTAGTCTTGCTAATCCTGATTTTTTATTAGAGATGGATGCAATTGCAGTGGTGCCGTTGAAGTAAATTTTCAGAAGACTATTTCTTTAAATTGTGTTCCATTTCCATTTATTTCATAACCCTAAATTTATCTATATTCAAGGCCATGTTTAAATTCATATCCGTTGTAACTGTGACAGCTTTTTTAGCATTCCTTTTTGAATTTACATGAAATACAATGCCAGCTCCAAAAAATCCGAGGGGTACAATCATATAGACAGGAGATGTCGAAAAAAAACCATTTAAATTATTCAAACCTACAATTATAGCACCGATAGCTGTAAGAGCACCAATGCCAAACAAAATCCTGGATTTGGTTTGCTGTTTAGTTGCCAATAAAACGAATTTATTTGCTTCAGGATTATCGATTAATTTCCCCTTTAAATTTATTGCATTTATTCTTTTAGCCTTGGTAGGTCCTTTACTAAAAAAGTAGTATGTTGTGGCCCCCATTGCCATCCCATATCCGAAATTCCCTGGAGTTGGAGCGCTCTGATTAGTAAAAACTTTTTTAAAGATGTAAAGATCATTTTTTGCATATTCCGCTGCGGTTAAATGTCCAAGTACTCTCCCATAAAATATTCCGTAGTTATCCATATAAAATCAACATTACGTGATTTAGTCTTAAATGAATCTAACCTGATTATCGTTGCTTTAAAAAAATGCTCTTCGGCTTGCAATATGTTTCCTAATATGAGCCTACCGTCATCCAGTTTTAAAAATGGTTGCGAAGGTACAGTTGTGGTATCCTGAGCTATAACGAAAAAGGTGGTAAACGTAAAAAATAGAAGAAAAAGAAATTTTGTTTTCATATCATAAATTTGGGGTTGTCCATTCAATCATCATACAAAGTAAATTATAATATACCTCATTTTGATAATCGGTTTGTCTTATTTGATTAAAGGTCGCTTTCCTTCCTTTTCCGGTATCTGTCGTTCCATCGGAATGTCGTATTTTTACACAACTAACTATTAACCATGCGAAATCATCTCTTACTGCTCAACGGATTCATCTGTATTCTTCTAACATCTTGTTCCCTTTCCAATGATCAAAAGTTGTACACCGTTCAACCGCCTTTTGATAACATTAGTGTCAAGCCTAACATACGCAGCATTGATGCATCTAAAGAACAAGTGGTAAAATTCCAAAATGGTGTAAGTGTAGAAGTGCCTGCTGATGCGTTCTGCGACGAAGACGGAAATCCTGTAAGCGGAGAAGTAGAACTATCCCTGGAAACATACGATTCAAAAGCGGCTATTCTTGCATCCGGCATTCCTATGAAATATACAGAGAATGGAACCGAAGGCGATTTCCAAAGTGCTGGTATGTTCAAACTGGAAGGCACCGTCAACAATAAAAAAATAGAGATCAGAAAAGATAAAAAGCTTTCCATCAATTATCCTTCTAAAACCTTTGGAGATTTTGATTTCTTTTATTTTGAAGAAGACAAAAATGAAGTGAAACAATCCGGAATGAATGCGAATGCAGTTTCAACTCCTGCTGCTGTAAACGGCTCCTGGAAAAAAATATCAACTCCTGAAAATAAAACCACTGATCTTAGTAAAACAGTAAAAACATTTCAACTACAATTTGACAGTAAAAATTATGCAGAACTTCAACCTCTGGAAGCATTGAAATGGAACCTGGCTACCAAATTCATGGATCCTACTGCTGTGAAAAATAATTGGGCTTTGAATAAAAAATGGACCTCTTTGGAGATCTCCCAACCGAAGTGGGGTTTTATGGATCCGGTTTATGAAAAGGAATTAAATCATGATAACTATATAGGCTATGGCTCCATAGAAATTTCACCCGATGGACAAACCATTGTCACTTCTAAAAAACCAATTACGACTATCTGGTCTCGGAAAACGAAACGGACAATTACTATCGACCGTGTTAAAACAGATTTTTCACCGGTTAAATTTATTGACAATTATTATCTGCTTATCGATAAAGAAGAAGGCACAGCCTTATACACGGTTGATGGTAAAAAACTGGCTGCTTACCCAGATAGTTATGCGCATATATTATCCGTGAAAAAACAACGCATAGTCTATGAAACAAATTTCGACACTACGCGTAAGGTCGTTAATTTTATTCTCGCAGATTTTTCAGGAAAAAAAATTAAGGAGTTTAAACTAAAAAATAATGCAACAGATTATACAGGAGATAAAGGCATCTCTGTGACTTTTTTAGTTACACCTGAAGATGAGCTGGTGATTAATTCATTGGATGGAATCTTTATTTACGATTTAAATGGCAACTTATTACATACCAGGAAAAACACAGCTGCTTTTGTGCAGTATTTTGCTCTGGGGAAATTATTATGCGAAGAAGTAGATGATGGATTATCATTATGGGATTTTAAAACAAATAAATTGACAACAGCATCTCAGAAAGATTTTACGCTTAAAACCATAGTTACGGGAAACCAATATCATATGGCACATGTGAATGGCGTCTATAAAACACCTTTTGTAATTATAGAACAAGCCTCGGTAGCATTCGACAAACAGATTATATGGAACACCGAAACAAATACTTCCTTTCACATGCCCTTTTATGCATATCAAAGTGATAGTTCCCTCGTACCTGAGATTGTCTCAGGATATGATTACGAGAATAAAACGTTTCATGTCTATAACCTAAAAACCAAAACAGAATTAATAAAGATTTCCAATTTTATGAAATTGGGTGAATACGGAGTAAATGATTTCTTTTCAAAGGACAAAAATCGAATACTCATCAATGGGGTTTCAAATGTACAGCTGCATGATATCAATGGGCGCTTGTTGAAGAATTTCAAAAATTACGATTCCCTGATTACGTTTGCAGGTTTTAAGGATAGATACATTTTCACCATTACATCAAGTGGTCTTTACCAACTTTGGGATATGAACGGAAAAAAAATAGCCGGAACGGATGTTCAACTTGAAGCCCACGGTTGCGATTATTTCTTTCCATATTATGATGAAACATTAGCAGGTTGGGGTGGTATTTTCAACTCTGCTAGTTTTTTTGACAATAATGGAAAATTACTGCTTGTTCCCGGAAAGGAACTTTGGCGACTATTAGATAGTACTTATGTTGTGCATACAAGTCAGGGAAAACAATGTGTTATCTCCCCGCTTTTTAAACTGGAAAAAGGAATGTATCAGCTAAGCGTTCGTGCAGATAATATAGAATTTCATACCTATATTTATTTAGATGAACAAGCACTCGATCTTATTAATACCTACAATACTTTCAAAGCTCAAAGAATTTCTGCTGAAAAAGACAGGCTAAAAAAAGAAATAAAACTGCTAAGGCGATTTGAAATTGCTAAGTTTGGAATATATAATTGGGATAAAATGATTAAGCAGCCAAACGCTATTGCACTGGAAGCGGATTTTAAATTTGATACGGTCAGCGATTATAACAATATCACCGTATTTATGATTACAGAAGTAAATGGAAATGCTGTTATTAAATTTTATAAAGATGCCTGGAAGAATTTTTCTATTGACCCAACGGTTAATAATAAACTGATTGCTATTTTACCGGATGATCGAATCGCACTTCTCACAGCGGATGATTTTAAAAAAATCAATTGGGAGGAAGTAAAAAAGAATAAGAAGTATACGTTTCAGATGAGGAGTGTGAAGGGCAAAGTAGGAAGTTTGGAGATGCTGGAGGGTTATTTATAGACCTCTCAAGACGCTCGATCTCACTTACACTGACATTGGCCCTAAATAAAAGAGACACAAGATTCTCTTCCCAACTCAGTGTGAGCGGGAGCGCGAGACTCGCACCCTTGGCTATCGCTCCGTGTGCTTGAGGGCCACAAAACAAAAAGACATGAACCGCTATCGCTATTCATGTCTTTTTTGTTTTTGTGGGAGCAACAGGGTTCGAACCTGTGACCCCCTGCTTGTAAGGCAGGTGCTCTGAACCAGCTGAGCTATGCTCCCAATGATTGTTAATGGGCTGCAAATATAAATACTTTTTGTCACCTGCAAAATATTTTTTGGGAAATTTTCGTTTTAATTTAAAAAAATAAACTCTTTTTGTTGATTCTTTTCTACAACGTAGATTTCCTAAAACCCGCTGTAGTTAAGACAAAGAGGCAAAAACAACCTGCTTTTTTAGGGTATGACTTTTGACCCTCTTATTTTTTGAATAATAGAATAAAATAACCCGTTTTACTTAAAAATTATGGAGCAACAAGAGCAATTAGTTGAAAGTTTAAATGATCTTATTCAAATTCATAACGATCGTATTAACACGTATCGTAAAATTCATTCAGATTTAAATGATTTTGATTCGGATATTGAACGCATTTGTCAACGCATTGTCGGACAAAGTGAGCTTCATATCTCTCAATTGGTTGATTTAGTTGAGAAACTTCACAGCAGCCTGGTAAAAACACATGGTAAAGCCTACCGCATTTGGACAAAATTAAAATGCATTTATATGGAAAAAGACCGGGTTTCTATC
>DASRRA010000149.1:0-1643 GCA_035696085.1 Bacteroidia bacterium
TATAAACACTTATTGGCCGCTTTTTCGTTGCTATCCAAGGAGTCAAAACGAGTTATTACAGAATTAAAAAAGAAGGCTAATCCAAACGACAAAGATGTTACGCTTGAATTTAACGCAATCAGCGAACATGAGTTCCATGTAAAACTGGCGGGCGATCTGCTCATTTTCGTACTGCATACGAATATTGTGACGTTGCCAGACGAGCACCTGATCATGCAGGATCCATACATGAAGCTGAATGAAGTGAACCGGTACTTTGGCCAGATCATGATTTATAATTTTATGTCAGATTCCCTGAAATTTAATCGGGTAAACGACCCGGGATATCTGTTGGCTCGACTTATGATTAATCACGATAATCGATTTTTTATTGAGGGTGAAGGGCAGCTGGCAACATTGTTCAATAAAGTATCGGAAGAGCCTTTGACAAGCGCACCCCTGGATGCCCTTGTAAAAATTTCGCTGGCGATAGCTATTGAAAATGATTTAGTGGCTATGCCGTACCCGGATGTGAAGTTTATTACATTATACCAGAAGCTTGAGCATACTCCCGATATAGGGGGTGGTCAAAAAATAGGGTTTCAAATGAGCTATGTCGACAAAACCAAGGCTTAGTTGTTATTCTGCAGGAAGGAGTTTTCATTTTAGGTATTGAATTTTATATTGCTGTTCTAAATAACTCTCATTGAAAAAAATAGCGCTTTTGCTTGTTGTACTGATTGCACTGGGAAGCTGTGCGTCAAATAAGCACCATAAGAAATTGAAAAAAGGAAAACCGATACCCTGTCCTACTAAAGACTGCTAAATGAGGTTAAATAAGATTGTAATCGCAATTGATGGATATTCTGCCTGTGGTAAAAGTACCACGGCAAAAGATGTAGCCACAATTTTGGGCTATCGGTATATTGATTCGGGTGCTATGTATCGGGCCGTAACGGTTTATTTTTTGGAACACCACGTTTCATTATCAAACCCTAAAGAGATTGCGAAAGCATTACAAAACATTAATATTTCATTCAAGGTCAATTCGAAAGGAATTACCGAAACTTACCTGAACAATCTGAATGTAGAAAAGGAGATACGCAGAATGCGGGTATCGGAAAATGTTAGTCCGGTAAGTGCGATTCGCGAAGTGCGAGCTGCTATGGTTGAGCAACAACGCAAGCTTGGGAAAGAGAAAGGTATTGTTATGGATGGTCGCGACATTGGAACCGTAGTTTTTCCAAAAGCTGAACTTAAATTTTTCATGACAGCCGATATTCTGGTGCGTGCCTTTCGAAGACAGCGGGAACTATTGGCAATGGATCGACTGGTCGACTTAGATACAGTCATTGAAAATATTGAAAGCCGCGACCAGATTGATACAGCCCGTAAAGAGAGCCCACTTCGAAAAGCAGATGACGCTATTGTAATAGATACAACACACATTACAATAGACGAACAGGTTGATGAAGTTGTTCGAACCGCTGTGACCAAAGCACTTAACCTTTCGAAACGTTCGTAGGTGTTGGATATCGTTGAAGACCTCTTAACATACAATAATGGAAACCACCTTTCGGAAAATTTTACGCTACTTTTTTAGCGGTACATTATTTATTGTTCCGTTAGTTGCAACAGCTTATTTTATTTTTGTTTCATTTCAA
>DASRRA010000150.1:0-5693 GCA_035696085.1 Bacteroidia bacterium
ATTTTTCAAATGGCAATGCTAGAACCGAAGCTGGCTATTCTGGATGAAACAGATAGCGGATTGGATATTGATGCGTTGCGCATTGTAGCTGGTGGGGTTAATAAATTAAAATCAAAGGAAAACGCAACGATTGTTATTACACACTATCAACGGTTATTAGATTACATTGTACCGGATGTGGTACACATTCTTTACAAAGGAAAAATAGTAAAATCAGGACCGAAAGAACTTGCATTGGAACTGGAAGAAAAAGGATACGATTTTATAAAAGCAGAAGTCGAATCTTAATGAGTTGGTGCAATTGCACATCATAGACTCATTCAACCAAATGCAAATGACCTTTCAATAAAAAAAATGCAAACGATTACGAAAACGGAACCAATAAAAGATAAACTGATTTCTGCATTTAACGCTGTAAAAAGCAATTTGTATGGCGATGCAGCTGCACGCCTTGAGGCAATCAGTAGTTTTGATAAACTAGGAATTCCTAACCGAAAAAACGAAGAGTACAAATATGTAAACGTGGAGCTTATCCTGAAAGATAATTTTGGTTTACAGCCTACGCAAACACTCACTGCGGAGCAAATAAAATCCACAAAATTTTTAGAGCAGGCAACGGTTATCGTTATTGAAAATGGTTTCTTCTCCAAACAATTATCATCCTTAGCCACACTTCCAAAAGGATTAAGAGTAGTGAATATCCAGGAAGCTGGCAACGACAATGCATTTTTAAATGCTTATTCAAAGCTGGCAGACATTCACAGTGATGCTTTTATTGCTTTGAATACAGCCATGACCAATGGTGGTGTTTACATTCATGTGGCAGACAATGCAATCATTGAAGCACCCATACACATCATTCAACTATCTTCAGCAACTTCAAATACCATCATTCAACCACGAGTATTTATTCACGTTGGAAAAAATGCACAGGCGAATGTTGTTCAATCATTTGAATCGGTGAATACGACAGCCAAAACATTTAACAATACAGTTACGGAGATCGTGATAGATGAGCAGGCAATCGTTAATCATTATCAAATCGAAAATGAAGGAACATACGGGCATTTAGTGAATACAACCCAAACGTATCAAAAATCAAAAAGTGTATTTTCTACGTATGTGTTTACATTAAGCGGTTCTTTTGTTCGTAACAACCTGAACATGGTTCTGGATGATGAACGCATCGAATCACATTTATACGGTTTGTATTTAACGAATGATCACCAGGTGTTGGATAATCATACATTGGTGGATCACCGCAAGCCTAACTGTAACAGCAATGAGCTGTATAAAGGGATTATAGAAGAGAAATCAAGTGCCACTTTCAACGGAAAAATTTTTGTCAGAAAGGATGCACAGCAAACAAATGCATTTCAATCCAACAAAAATATTTTGCTAAGTGATGATGGAACCATCAACACTAAACCGCAATTGGAGATTTATGCCAATGATGTAAAATGTTCGCATGGAACATCTACAGGTAAATTGGATGAGGATAAAATATTTTATTTAAGAGCACGTGGCTTAAGTGAAACGAGTGCAAAAAAAATGTTGATGCATGCATTTGCGTCCGAGGTGGTTGAGAATGTTACCTTAGAAAGTTTAAGAAAATACATTGAAGAGAAAATTTCAAAACGATTTGAATAAATCTTTATAAGAACCCATCTGTAATTTGTAGGTTGTGTTTAAAAATAAAAATCTTCTCTTACTTCATTTCATTGTCTTTATATGGGGTTGGTCGCCCATACTCGGTAAACTCATAAACATTGAAGGCGTAGAAGCCTACCAGCTGGTATGGTTCAGGATGCTGATCACTGTGGCTACTATTGCTCTCTACCTGGTATTTACAAAAACAAATATACGTCTCCCGCTAAGTGATGTTTTTAAACTAATCGGCGTTGGATTAATCATTACGTTTCACTGGTTTTGCTTTTACAATGCCATTAATGTATCCAATGTATCTGTAACGTTGGTGGCTTTTGCTACAGCAACATTATTCACTTCCATACTCGAACCGATTTTTTACAAAAGAAGAATTATTCAATACGAAATTATTTTTGGGATGGTGATCATCGCGGCTATTGCCATTATCTTTAAGGTGGAAACGCGTTATACATTAGGGATTGTATTTGGAATACTGGCGGCACTTACATCTTCTATCTTTACAGTTTTTAATGGATTGTTAGTGCAACGTATTGAATCACGTGTTATCTCCATTTATGAATTAGGCGGTGGTTTTTTAGGATTAACAGCCTATTTGTTTTTTAAAGGAGATTTCAATCCAGAGTTTTTTGCAGTTAGTCCGAAAGGCTGGATGTGGTTGTCGATATTGGCCGTTCTCGGAACTACCTTTCCATTTATTGCCAGTGTTAACTTGATGAGAAAAATAAGCCCTTACACCGTTACACTTACGGTCAATCTGGAAACCATTTATGGAATCATATTCGCCTATTTCATTTGGAAGAAGGAGGAAGAAATGACTTCTGGTTTTTACCTAGGTACATTTATTATTTTGGCTACCGTGTTTGGTAATGCGGTGCTTAAGCGCTACCTCAAGAAAGAATAAGGGATGCCTGCTTGTTGCAAACATCCCTCACTACTAACTAAACAAAACACTAACGTTTATCAATTCCTGATCATTTTCTTAGAAATGAGTTGGTTTCCTACTCTTAATTGCAGGATGTAAATTCCTTGGTGAAAATTTTGGGCGTTCCATTCTACCGTATACGTTCCCGGATTTTTCTTAGCATTTTCAATTACTTCCAGCTTACTGCCAAGTATATTGAAAACGCTTAATTCCACTATAGCTTGTTCTTTAACCTCATACTTAATGGTGGTTACATCATTAAATGGATTTGGATAATTTTGAAGTGACACATTCGTAGCAGCATTCTCATTGATACCAACAGTTCTATCAACAACTTTGATATGGAAACTACCTGAAAGCGTACGGTGAGCAGTATCATTTAACGATAAGGTATCGCAGTATTCCGCGTAGCAGTTGTTGTTTTTTACAGCCAGGCAAACGTTATAAGGCCCTGTTCCGGCATAATTGTGTGTTGGATTTTTGTCAGTGGAATGTTCATCATCTCCAAAAAACCAGAGATAACTCAAATTAGAACCAGTGGATTGATTGTATAGGATAAAATCGTAAGGGTCAGTTGTTGAACTATCCGGACGAATCGTGAACAATGGCTTGCAACTATCATCAAAGGAGACGGCCACCCCGCGACCAAAAACATGTCCCACATTCGGTTCATTCTTACATTTTATGGATAAATTGATTGTGTAATAACCAGCAGTTGTGTAGGTATGAGAACCAGGGTTTATGCTGGCGCTTTTGGTACCATCTCCAAAATCCCAGTCGCACGTAAAATTCTCACCCGTAGAAAGATTTTGCAAATAAATGGTGTGAGGGTCTATTGAATCCTTTTTAATCTTGAAATAAGAATCACAATTAATGATAGAGCCAACATTAATGGAATCACAATGTGTGTTGGTACAAGAAGAATCGTAAATGGATTTAATAGTTAAGCAAACGGTATGCATACCATACGTTGTAAATACGTGTTGAGCCTCCTTATCTGTGGAGGTGCTTCCATCTCCAAAATCCCAGGAACAGGTAACATCAAAAGGGAAGCTTTGATTGTGAAAATAAATGAGTTTATTATTAACTGGGCTCACAGAATATAAATAGTTTGCTGTGCATCCCGGAGGATTTTTTACTGTAACGGTTGTACAATAACGATCATGGCAACTGGTATCTAGAGTTGATTGTACGGTAAGGCATACATTGAATGGACCGGAATGCGGAAATTGGTGCATATTATATCCTAAGTTAGATGTAGTGCCATCTCCAAAATCCCAGGTCACAACAGTGTTTGCTGAATCAATAATTGAAGGATAAAACTGCACGGTTAACATGTGATTAAATGCATCGTTATAGGTGAACCTCGCATCACAAGGTTTAGGGACGGTGTCAATGGGTGTTGCTAATGTAAAGTTCTTGCTGCTGGCAAAGGCATTAACAGCACTTATAAGGATGAGCAATAGGAAACGCACTTTCAAATTTCCAGCGATTCGTTTCAGGGTAATTGATAATCTCATTGATGTTAGATTGTTCGTTATACAAATAACACGTATGAAATTATAAGCGGGTTGGGTGAAGCTAAAATTATTTTATAAATAAGCAAAGACTCAATAAGAAACGGCAAACACAGCATCTCCATCGGTAATGGTTACAGATTGTGAGCCATTGGAAAGTTTACATTTAAAACGTGCATGAATTTGTTTTGTGCGCTCGCCTTTCTCATTTAGTAAATAATTATCAATGGAAAGTATTTCAAAATAACTATCTGCCGGTTGCGTGGTATTATTTGAATAATAGCTAAAGCCATTCGCGTCTTTATAAGTAATTGTAATTTTCGAAAGATAGTAATCTAAGGGATAATTACACAAGATGTCCCATATCACACAATCCGTAATACCAACATTCACATTTCTATTGATTTTGGAGACACAACTATCGTCGGCTATTGTAGTGAGTTGATCATTATAAATTCCCGGAGTGTGGTAAACGTGAATTGGGTTTTTCAACGTAGAGCTATTATCATTTGAAATCGAATCTCCGAAATTCCAATTATATGATAGGATATTACCACTGGCAGAGCCGTAAAAGGCAAACGAATCAAGTGATAAAGGAATAACATTCATGTATGCCTTACAAGCCTCCGGACTTGTGTTTACATCTCTATATTGCTTTGCGATGCATCCATTTGCATAATTTATAGAAAACTTAACCCTATATTCCCCCGGCTTAGTATAGGTATGTGTGGGCAGGTCGAGAGTGCTGCCTGTCCCATCTCCGAAATCCCATGAATAGGCAGTTGGGAGGTCGGAAGCTCCATAACTAAAACTAAATCTAACGGTAGATATAACGGTATCCTTTTCATATGCATACCGACCAACAACAAGCGAGTCAATATTGTTAGTGGTATCGGCTATATATCCTTTTCTGCTATCGTTTATTTGTATCTTGATGGAATTACAATCAGCGCAATTTATTTGTTTTAAATCACCAACAAAGGCATATATACCCGTGTGGTTTTGAAAATGAGAAGCGTACATATAGTAATCGTCCACTCCGGCATTCATATTCACAGTTGTACCTTCTACTACTCCCCGAAAATGAAATACAGGATCATTTTCAATAAGAGGTTCAAGGGGCGCATCTTTTTTGCATCCTGCGAAAAATAATGAATAAATAAGAGTAATTAAAAATAAACGTTTCATGCTTAAAAATCAAAAATAGTGTAAGACAGAACCAGTTTTACTCCACTGTTTCGTTCGAACTGATATAAATTAAAATAGTTGTCTTTTTTTATGTCAACCAAACCATAATAGAATGCAGGTGCAATTGTAAAATGTACTCCCAATTTTCTGCGATAACCAGCCACAAGTGCTGCATCTATGCTACTATAGTATCCCGAACGTGTATTTGTTAGAGGAGATGATAGAACCGCATTGGATGTGAACACGGGCTGCGCCATATCCACCCTAATCTTGTTGTTGATTAAATAGGAAATACTAGCACCGGCAAAAATGGCATTTTTCTCATTTACGTGGTATTGTATTAATAGAGGTACTCCAATGTAATGCAGTGTTTTTTGTTTGTATGTGGCACTTTGAAC
>DASRRA010000151.1:0-2108 GCA_035696085.1 Bacteroidia bacterium
TATGATCAAAAAAGATATAAGAACATTGATTTTTATAAAAAGATGCGCCAAAAGGAAAAGCGAAGAGGCGTTTTAAAAACAAAATAAAGCGTTTATGGATGATTTCTTTTTAGCCATTTATGTAATACAATAAGTTGCCACAACCTGTTGTAATAAAAGTCCTTTCCATTTAAAAATTCTTTTTTCAAATGTGCCACAAACGAATAGTTAACAATGTTGTATTTTGTGATAACTTCTTTTGAAAGTGTATCCTCAATCAAAAAATATAAATCAGTTCGTAGCCATTTTTCAAGTGGTATAGCAAACCCTTGTTTAGGGCGATCGAACAATTTTTTTGGAATGTATTGATACAGAATTTCTTTTAATAAATATTTTGTCGTCCCATTTTTATACTTAAGATGAGGAGAAAGATTTAAAGCAAACTCAATAATTCGGTGATCTAAATAGGGCACACGTGTTTCCAATGAATACCTCATACTGGCACGATCTACTTTACTTAATAAATCACACTCCAGGTAATAATTTAAATCAAATAGTGCCTGTTTTTCCATTGGATTAAGGCTACGCCCCAGATTATTTACAATGTCTCCGAAATCATTCAATAGCTCAGTATTAGCATTTAGCTGAGCATTTTTAAATTCGGGAGACATTAACTGATCCAATTCCTGGAGAGAGAATAAATATTGTTCCTGAGAATGAATATGGCTATATTGAAGATGTTGTGATGGGTATTCGAAATAAGCAGCATGCCGCTGGAATTTTTTCTGCATTTTCAAAAAAGAGGCAATTTGGTGGCGGAATGATTTAATCATTGGGCGATTTAGCCTTTTTGCCCATTGATAGGCACCATATCCGAAAAATAGTTCATCTCCACCTTCACCGGATAAAGTAACGGTCACATGTTGACGTGCAAGTTTAGAAACCAGCATCGTTGGAATAGCGGATGAATCAGCAAATGGTTCGCTATACGTTTCCATCATCGGATCGATCAGGTCAAGTGCATCTTTATACGATACAATAAACTCATGATGATTTGTTCCCAAATAGTTGGCAATGCTTCTTGCGTAAACGGATTCATTAAAACGATTTTCTTCAAAGCCAATGGAAAATGTATTAACTTTTACGCCATCCGATAAATTCACTGCACTAGCAGTAATTAAACTGGAATCAATACCTCCGCTTAAGAATACACCAAAAGGAACATCACTTTTAATTTGATATTGAACGGAACTCATTAATAACTCGCTGAGTTTAACGATTGCTTCTTTTTCTTTTGTGACAACGTTCTCTGAAAATTGCTGATTAACGGACCAATAGGTATTTGATTCAAAACTGGTGGCAGAAACTTTAATCCAGGATCCTGCCTTCATTTTTTTTATCGA
Source organism: Bacteroidia bacterium (assembly GCA_035696085.1). GTDB lineage: Bacteria > Bacteroidota > Bacteroidia > 2-12-FULL-35-15 > 2-12-FULL-35-15 > 2-12-FULL-35-15. The sequence goes on from DASRRA010000151.1 coordinate 1,383, forward strand.
CTCATAAATAGAGATTGGTGAAGGAACAAAGCCCAGGTGTAAAAATTGATAAGCCGCGTTCATGTTAATTTTGAGCGGGATAAAAGAGCATGCAACAAGTGCTTTTAATTCAGAAGCGAACGCAAAATTTTCACCATCCCAGAAATAAAATAAAGGTTTAATACCAACCCTGTCTCGACAAACAAAAAGTTCTTTTTTCAACGTATCATAAATGGCAATGGCAAACATTCCATTTAATTTTTTTACGAAAGCGGGTCCGTATCTGGCATATGCTTCTAATATAACTTCAGAGTCGGAAGAGGTCTTTAATTGTATTTTAAAAACAGATCGTAATTCAGCTGCGATTTCCTGGTAATTGTAAACTTCTCCATTGTATACCATCACATACCTCTTATCTCCTGAATACATAGGCTGATTGGCACTGTCTGATAAATCAATGATGCTTAAACGACGATGTCCTAAACCAACATACTCATCCAGGAAATATCCAAAAGCATCAGGTCCACGATGCGCAAGAATATCGGTCATTGCATGAAGTTCTTTCTCGGAGAACTTCTTTGCTTGTGAATAAAATCCTGTAATACCGCACATAATTATTTTTGTTTTGATGTTATAATAGTGGCGAATTGTTTCACCTGGGAATGTCTTGAAAAAAATTCAAAATCGGCTGTTAACTCAGATTTAAAAAAAGCTTCGCCATTTATAAATTTATCACACAATGTTTTT
>DASRRA010000152.1:0-2258 GCA_035696085.1 Bacteroidia bacterium
AGATAATAACCTAAAAATCCATTTGCACCGGTGATAAGAATTTTCATCAAGCAAATATAATCGTATCAATCTTCAATCGCTTGCGGCGTCTGATTGATCATCCATATTGCGAATATGACAGACAACTTCCATGTATTGCAAGCATATTTTCCAGACCGGGCAACTATGAATTTCAAAAAATTTTGCAATTATTTTCTACCGCTTGTTTCAATTGCATCAAATAATTTTTTACCATTAAATAATCCGCCCTCCGCTATTTGATTTTAGTTCAGGCATCTGTTGCTTCATGACTTTTCCGGTAAATCGTATATCAGGGAGAGGTCCTTTGAAATCATTAAAGCCTTTTGGCACACAGGGCATTTTGCCTTATTTTTGCCGCCCTAACAATGAATGGCCCCGTAGCTCAACTGAATAGAGCATCTGACTACGGATCAGAAGGTTTCAGGTTTGAATCCTGACGGGGTCACTAAAGATCAAAGACTTATTGCGATATAGGTCTTTTTTATTTTTGACTTGCATACAATTTGCATACCGAGGAAACTTGAGGCATTAAATTTTAACAATCTACGGCGCTAAGTGACCTGTTGAAAGAAAAAAAGTCATTTCGGTTGTGTTTTCGTCAAATCGTTTCGTCAATTGGTACAGTTCCCAGGAAAACGGGGTATTCGGATGGTAGTTTTATGGCCGAAAATTAAAATACTCGTTTGTACAAAAATTAATTATATGAAATTCAAGAACACATTGATTGTTCCCGGATTGTTGCTGTTCACTGACGTTGTTTTTGGACAGGATTCGACTTATTTTCTCATTAATATTTTTGGGGTCGCCTAAAGTCATACTGAATGAAGAAATTGATCATTTGCCTTATTGGAAGCTTTTTCATTTTTGCCCGGGCTGAATCCCAGTTTACACGGTATGTTGTAAAACTTAAAAATAAGGGGAACGCATCTTACACCCTGGCAAATCCTATAGCTTATTTGTCACAAAGATCCATTGATCGTAGGACAAAATATGGCATTGCTATTGACAGCACGGATCTTCCTGTAACTCCTTTTTATGTTGCCCAGATCGATAACGTCAATAATGTAACAATATTAAATGTTTCCAAATGGCTAAATGCAATTGCCATCCAAACTTCTGATGCGAATGCCATCAATGCCATTAATGCTTTACCATTTGTACAAGTTGTAGTGCCAGTTGCCTTAAAACTTGCCCCAACATCTGATTCGGGTCAGGGTAAATATATCCTGGAAAAAAATATTACTCCCGTTAGTATTACGGCAAGAACGTCAAACATCTTTGCTGATTTCTATGATTACGGTACCTATTCATTCAATGAGATCAATCTTCATAAAGGACAATTCCTCCATAATATAGGATTACGAGGTGAGGGAATGCAAATCGCTATGCTTGATATGGGGTATACTGGTTACACTAACCTCCCGTCATTTGATAGTGTAAATGCAAATGGGCAGGTATTGGGCACATGGGATTTTGTGAATCATGAAGAATCTGTAATTAATGATGCTGATCACGGGATGCGATGCATGTCTACTATTGCAGCAAACATGCCCGGTCTTTTCATTGGTAAAGCGCCCAAAGCAAATTTCTGGTTATTTAAAACTGAGGATGAAACAGGCGAATATCCAATTGAAGAATTTAACTGGGCCTGTGGCGCAGAAAGAGCTGACAGCTCAGGTACAGATGTAATAACAAGTTCATTGGGTTATGGCTACGATTTTGATGGCGGTGTCCCCAACTATCCATATAGTATGCTTGATGGTAATACAACTATGTCCGCCATCGCTGCTGATCTTGCAGCAAAAAAAGGGATATTGGTTTTTAATTCCGCTGGTAATAATGGATTCAGTTCATTAACCCATTATATCACATCACCAGCCGATGGAGATAGTGTTGTGGCAGTAGGAGCAGTAAGTAGCGCTGGAGTTGTTGGAGCTTTTTCAAGTTATGGCCCTTCGGGTGATGGGCAGGTAAAACCTGATGTGGCTTCCATTGGGGTAAACGCTCTTATTCAGGTGCCAGGTGGTCCTCTTGGCGCTGGCAATGGCACTTCATTCGCCTGTCCCAATATGGCCGGCCTGGGCACCGTTTTATGGCAAGCATTTCCAGAATATAATAACATGCGAATTGTAAGAGCACTACGTGAAGCAGGAAGTATTGCCAGTGCACCTAACGATCGAATTGGTTATGGTATTCCCGATATGAAAGTTGCTTTCAGTTCTTTGTTGACCCAGTTT
>DASRRA010000153.1:0-10613 GCA_035696085.1 Bacteroidia bacterium
TTATTACTAAACGTTCTTTCAACCAACGGTAAAGATGAAGTAACCGCGAAAATAGTTCACGGTGGTGTGCTCTCATCCAAAAAAGGAGTGAATCTGCCAAATACCAAAATATCATTGCCTTGTTTAACCGAAAAAGATTTGAAAGACCTTGATTTTGCCCTGACTCAAAAAGTGGATTGGGTGGGGTTATCTTTTGTTCGTTCAGCAGCAGACATCATCGAACTAAAATACATTATTCAGAATTTCAACCAAAATGTTCGCACACGCGTCGTTGCGAAAATTGAAAAGCCAGAAGCCATTTCGGATATTGATGGCATCATCAAAGAAACAGATGCATTAATGGTGGCTCGTGGCGATTTAGGTGTTGAAGTTCCGATGCAGGAAGTACCTGTTATTCAGAAAATGTTAGTAAGAAAATGCCTGGAGGCTGCAAAGCCGGTTATCATTGCCACACAAATGATGGAGAGCATGATCACGAATATTAGTCCGACACGTGCTGAAGTAAATGACGTGGCAAACAGTGTAATGGATGGAGCCGATGCCGTGATGCTAAGTGGTGAAACATCTGTTGGTAATCATCCACACAAAGTGGTGGAAGCCATGACAAAAATTATTAATCACGTAGAGAAAGAAGTAGATATTTACAACCGGGAAACAACAACGGCTCCGGAAGTAGATATTCGAAATGAACGTTTCTTAACGGATTCTATTTGTTTTACTGCTTCAAAAATGGCGCATCGTGTAAAAGCAGCGGCTATTGTTACCATGACACATTCTGGTTACACGGCCATCAAATTGTCGAGCAGCAGACCGAAATCCAAGATTTATGTGTTTACAGATAATCATCATATCTTAACAACACTGAGCCTTGTATGGGGTGTTCAGGGTTTTTATTATGATAAAAACATCAGTACCGATCATACGATAGCGGATATCAAATTAATATTGAAGAAAAATGGATTGGTTAAATTAGGCGATCTTGTAATTAATATTGCCAGCATTCCATTGAGTGAAAAAGGGAAATCGAATATGATTAAGCTGAGTGCGGTTGAATAGGCCTTCGCCAAGGCTACGGCCTACGCGGTAGAGTTACGCTCTTTGCCAACTGAACCTTTAGCGAAAGTTGGAAAGCTTCGGCCTACGCAGTAGTCCTGATGGTGAAAACGAACACGAAACAAAACCAATCATCTATGAGCATCAACATTAAACTATTAAAAGAAATTTGCGAAGTAGCAGGAGCTCCCGGACATGAACAACGTGTTCGTGAGATTGTACTGCGTGAAGTAAAAAAATTAGCTGATAGTGTTTCTGTGGATAACATGGGAAATGTGATTGCTGTTAAAAAAGGCAAAACAGATCAACGGGTAATGATAGGTGCACACATGGATGAGATTGGTTTCATGATTACACATATAGATGAGCAGGGTTTTCTCCGCTTTACTCCATTAGGTGGATTTGATCCCAAGACCCTAACCGCTCAACGCGTTGTGGTGCATGGTAAAAAAGATGTGATTGGCGTGATGGGCTCCAAACCCATTCACATGATGACACCTGCGGAGCGCGATCGAGTTGTACCCATCAGCGATTATTTTATTGACTTAGGTCTTAGTAAAAAAGAAGTAGAAAAAATAGTGACGGTTGGTGATGTTGTGACAAGAGAACGTCAACTAATTGAAATGGGTAATTGCGTGAATTGTAAATCCATTGACAACCGGGTATCCGTTTTTATTTTGATTGAAACCTTACGTGCTTTAAAAAATCCAGCTTGTGATGTATTTGCTGTTTTTACTGTGCAGGAAGAAGTAGGTATTCGTGGAGCAAATGTAGCAGCCTTACAAATTCAACCTGATTTTGGTTTTGGGTTGGATACAACTATTGCATTTGATGTTCCAGGTGCAAAACCATATGAAGTAGTTACTAAACTGGGTGAAGGAACAGCAATTAAGATTATGGATGCATCTACCATTTGCGATTACAGAATGGTGGAATACATGAAACAAACAGCACAAAAACATAAAATAAAATATCAGGTGGAAATACTAACGGGTGGAGGTACAGATACTGCCGGTATACAGCGCATGACACCAGGGGGTGCCATCTCGGGTGCCGTATCCATTCCAACCCGCCATATTCACCAGGTAATAGAAATGGCTGATAAAAATGATATTGAAGCAAGTATTGATTTACTGAAACATTGTGTACAGGACTTGAATACGTTTGACTGGAAACATAAATGATTTTAATCCATCTACGCTAAAGCTTCGACGGACGCGGTAAATTTGACTGGAAGTTTAAGTAAACGCAGCATGCCATACGCAGAGTTTAAAAAAGTTAAAGTAAAGTATAATGATACAGGAAAGGGGCGAGTGATTGTTCTCATACATGGCTTTCTTTGCTCGCATGAAGTGTGGGCTGAGTTAACAAAGACACTTTCTAAAAAGTTCCGTGTCATCGCCATTGACCTCCCCGGACACGGAGAAACACCTTGTATTGGTTATTATCATAGCATGGAGCTGCTGGCACAATGCATTAAGGCGGTATTGGATAAAGCCAAAGTAAGGCGATATATCCTTGCCGGGCACTCCATTGGTGGTTATGCTGTACTGGCTTTTGCGGAGTTATTCCCGGAAAATATAAGTGGTTTGTGTTTGCTTAATTCTTCTGCTTATTCCGATACAGAGGAAAAAAGGAAAAACCGGGATCGGGCCATACGTCTTGTGAAAAAGGAGCACAAACATTATGTAAGCGAAGTGATGGCATCCCTTTTCGCACCTGAATTACTTCCCAAATTAAAAAGTCAGGTAGCCAAAGTAAAGAGGATCTCCGAGCATATTGGTAAACAAGCCATCATCAATACACTGGAAGGAATGAAAGAACGGAAAAACCGCGACCTCATTCTAAAATTTGCGGAGTACCCCATTTTATTTATCATTGGAAAAAAAGATACGGTGATTGATTATCAAACGATGTATCCACAAATGGGGCTTTGTAAATTCCCTTCTGTGCTGATGCTGGAAAATTCTGCTCACATGAGCTTTTATGAATTCCCAGTGGAAACCGCAAAACAAATAGAAGTTTTTGCCAGCAGATGCTTCAGAAAGACTGAGCGGGCATGATGAAATTTTTACTATCTTAGTGCATAAACGTAAAGTGATCAGAAGCATTCCAGTGAAATATTATTTATTTATAACATCCTGCCTGTTGACCATTTTTGGTTATGGTCAAAAATTCATGATTAACCGGGTAAAGGATACGGTAGCATATACCAGCCCTTATACCATTGATAAAGAAACGGGAGATACATCCTATGCATACAACTCCGACCGGTTTGAAAAAATCAACGGAGAAATAATGAACCGTATTGACAAGGATGGTATAAAACGCGGTCCCTGGATATTGATCGATAACGAGGGAAATATTGAAAAAGGAAATTTCAAAAACGGACACAGAAGAGGTGTCTGGCAACTTTTTAATAAAGACGGAACACTTTTACAGGAAAAAGAAACGGTAACCTTCAACAAAAAAATTTATACCGTTAAAGAAGTCAACTATACCAATGGCCGTGCAGAAGTGAAAGTATACAAACCGTTTTTGGGTTTTCTTCTAAAAAAATTGATTTGGATTATTGGGCTTCTGTTCATCGCGTTCTTGGTTAAAATTTATATCAATAACCAAATTTATAATATCGAAAATGAAACGGATTTTGTGCCTATCTTTTTATTATCACCAGGGAATCTATCCAAAAACATTAAACACAGCTTGTATTCGATATTTACGTGGTGGTTTTTACACTATAAAAAAGAAAATAAATTCCTGGTAAGGATCAGCAACCTGATTTCTGTTTTTATCGTCACGGTTATAATAGCTATCATAATTGGATTTCTTCGCGATTAAATTGGATACTGTCGTTCAGTGATTTCTATTTTACCTCTCGCATTAAATTTCTAACAACTGGCGAGAGTATAATCAAAACAATACCCGCAACCAATGCGTATATCCCTAATTGTTTATACCCATCTGTATACAATATCAACTTGGCGGGCAATGATGCTTTGGCATCATCGGATGCCATACCAGCTCCTAAAATTCCTGCGACATATTGACCATAAGCGCTCGCTAAAAACCAGATTCCCATCATTACACCCCATAATGGTTTTGGTGATAATTTGGTCATGATAGAAAGGCCAATAGGAGACAAACATAATTCTCCAAGTGTAATCACAAAGTAAGCAAATGTAAATAACGGAAGCGATGCAAAACCTTCTGCAGATGCAAAAAAGCGTGTGGCATAAAAAATAAAAAACGAAGCACCTAAAAATAAAAAGGACATTCCGAATTTAATAACGGTATTGGGTTCTTTATTTCTTTTGTAAAGCCATAACCAAATCAAGCCAATTAAGGGGCTTAGTATTACCACAAAAAGGTTATTGGATGAATTGTTGATTTGATTAGGATTGAAGCCAAGTAATTCGCCTTTTAAATTATAGCGTGCAAATAAACTTAATGATCCGCCACTTTGCTCAAAGAAAGCCCAAAAGAAAATGGAAAAGAAAATAAAAATAAGCGCTGCAACCAATTTTTCATTTTCTTCCCGTGTATAATTCTTCATTTCGTAAATAACATACAATAAGGTAATCGGCCCAATAATGTACATAAACAAATCTGTATACTGTGTATTTCGAATGAGTAGTAAAATAAATGGAATGAACAATAAAGAGCCGATGTAAACTGCATATTCATACCATTTTGGGTTGGTCTCTCCATCTTTTTTTACTGGCACTTTACCAATAGGACCCAAAGTACGCTGTGTAAAAATAAAAATGCAAAGGCCCAGTATCATAAAAATGCCGGCTAAAGAAAAGGCTGCATTCCAGGATATTTTATCCGCCACCCAAATACAGGCTGCTCCGCCTAAAAGCCCACCTATGTTTATACCTGAATAGAAAAGGGAGAATCCGGCATCACGTCTGGCATCGCCTTCTTTGTAAAGTGTTCCGACAATGGTGGAAATATTGGGTTTAAAAAAACCAGACCCTACAATCGTAAAACTGATACCTATATAAAAAAGCTGATGAGGAGAAAAGGCTAAAATAAAGCTACCAACAATCATTAAGAAGCCACCCCAAAAAATGGATTTTCGAAACCCTAAAATTTTATCCGCAAATAAACCACCTACAAAGGCCAAAGCATAAACAAAAGCTTGTATTGCACCATATTTTAAATTGGCTTCTTTTTCACCGATATGTAATTGCTCTACTAAAAAAATAGTGAGCATCCCTCTCATTCCATAGAAAGAAAAACGCTCCCACATTTCCGATAAAAAGAGAAACCATATTTGCTTAGGGTATTTACCTTTAAAATCCTGTATTTCTTCAAGTGTTAATTCCGATTGCATGAAATCTAATTTGTAATGATAAGGGAATGTATCGGGCTAAGATCGGTATTAAAAGCAGAAAAAGGAAGAAAAATGAACGCAAAGTGAGTTATTAAGTGTACGATCAGCGCTAGTTTTTTTAATTTTGCTAAAAATAAAATTTACTCTAAATCCCTCAGACCATGTACGGAAATTTCAAAAACCATTTGCAAGCAGAATTGAAAGCCATTGAAGAAAATGGACTTTTTAAACGTGAACGCATCATCACTACTGAACAAGGTGCTGTTGTAAAAGTAAATGGAAAAGATGTGATCATTTTTTGCGCAAACAATTATTTGGGGTTATCCTCCCATCCAAAGGTGGTGGAAGCTGCACGCAAAACATTAGACAAGCATGGGTATGGAATGAGCAGTGTTCGCTTTATTTGCGGTACACAGGATATACACAAAGAGCTGGAACAAAAATTATCTGACTTTGTCGGGCAAGAAGATACTATACTATATGCAGCCTGCTTTGATGCCAATGGTGGCGTATTTGAGCCCTTGCTTGGTGAAGAAGATGCGATCATTTCTGATGAATTGAATCATGCTTCTATCATTGATGGGGTGCGTCTCTGCAAAGCACAACGCTATCGTTATAAAAATTGTGACATGGCTGATTTGGAGGAACAATTGAAAAAAGCACAGGCACAACGGTTCAGGCTAATCGTTACGGATGGTGTATTTTCTATGGACGGTTTTGTTGCCCCCTTAGATAAAATATGTGACCTGGCAGATAAATACAATGCCATGGTGATGGTGGATGAAAGTCATGCCAGCGGGTTTATCGGTAAAACAGGAAGAGGTACCATCGAATTGAAAAATGTAATGAAGCGTGTAGACATTGTTACCGGCACGTTAGGAAAAGCACTGGGTGGTGCTATGGGTGGATTTACTTCCGGTAAAAAAGAAATCATTGAATTGTTGCGTCAGCGTTCCCGTCCTTATTTGTTTAGCAATTCATTGGCGCCGCATATTGTGGGTGCCTCTATAGCGGTGTTGGATATGTTGAAGGAAACAACGGCATTGCGCGATAAATTAGAATCCAACATCAATTATTTCAAAGCTGGAATTAAAAAAGCAGGCCTGGAAATTAAAGATGGCGATTCGGCCATTGTTCCGGTGATGTTATATGATGCGAAACTGGCGCAACAGTTCGCCGCAAAATTATTGGATGAAGGTATTTATGTGATTGGATTTTTCTATCCGGTTGTTGCGAAAGGACAAGCGCGTATACGTGTACAACTTTCAGCAGCACATGAAAAAGAACATCTGGATAAAGCATTGGCTGCTTTTGAAAAAGTAGGGAAGGAGTTGGGAGTAATAAAAGCAAAGGTTTCGTAACGCAACGCCAAAGGTCTTTGTGACCTTTGACGTTTTTTTATGCTGCTTAATTATATAGTTTAACCATGAAAGAAATCCTTAAAGACAAAAGCTTCCAAGTTTCCATTCTCTTAACGCTTATCTTTTTTGGTACAGGTATAGGATTTCTATTTCTTGGATGTGTGGAGTATAGTGGCATTTTATTTATCTTGTTGCCTATTGTATTGGGTATCTCTATAGGTGCAATGCCCAACAAAAAGTATTTATTATGGGGAGCCATCTCCACCGCGGCTCTAATTCTCATCTGTCTTGTTATTCCCGGTTTATCAGGGTTGTTGTGTATTGTAATGACTTTACCAATCATTGTTCCTGTTATTTTCCTAGGTTATGTGATCTCCCATTTAGGCAAACGGTATAAACAAATTAAGGAAACGAATAAATTATCTGTTTTACTCATCCCTCTAATTCCATTCCTGATTGCCGCACCCGCAGAACATTTTTTGAAAAAGGATAACGAGGTAATTGTGGAGGTAAAAACGGAGCAAGTCTTTAATTACACACCTGAGCAAGTGTATGATGCTATTAAATCCGTAGATACACTGGATGCAGAGAAACCTTTTTTAATGAATTTTGATTTACCGATTCCAACTAAATGCGTTCTGGAAAAAGAAGAAGTAGGTGGACTACGAACCTGTTATTTCAAAGGCGGAAAACTTAGCAATGCCGATTTTGGCGGTGGAACAATCGTAGAAAAGATCACGGAACTGGAAAGAGGAAAAGTATTAAAAATGGATGTGATTGATTACAACCTGATCGGACGCAAATGGCTGGGTTTTAAAAGAGCACTTTACTATTTTGATAAAGTGGGTGATCATGGTTGTAAGCTGACTCGAATCACCACGTATACTTCTGTATTAACGCCACGATTTTATTGGGAGCCATTGGAACGATTGGGAGTGGAGCAGGAACATGAATATGTGTTTAGTAATTTTGAAGAAAGACCTGGAAAGACGGTATGGTAACTAAATTCTGACCTGAGAACCGTATTCCTTTAAAGCATCTTGGTATTCTTATTTTAAAAAGTCGATTTTGAAATTATCTATGTATACGGGAGATTTCGATTTATTATATACAAATATTTTTATCAAATCCCCTTTGTTAAAATCTGACGGAAGTTCATAGGTATAGTTAACGGTTGCCCACTTATTTTGCTCCTTGCATAAACTCGCTAATGAAACATACGTCAAATGGTGCTGAATATTATTCCCTGCAATATCCACCGTTAAAGCAGCTTCATCCGTGACATCTTTTTGAAAGAGTTGGAAAGAAATATTCACTTTCTTCAAAGAGTCTCCTAATTGAGAAATAGGTGATTCAAATGTTACACTGTACATGCCTTTTTTATCTGTCTTGGAAGACTTTTTTCCTGAAAATGCGAATTCATTTGTTAGGGTTTGCATTTGACTCCAAGCAACGCTTCCCTCACAATCATTAAAAAAGTGATTAGATTTGACAGTAGTTGAAGTCGAATTCCATCTGGCATCAGGCTCCTTAAAGTCATTCGGATAAAGTTTTTTTAAAGCGAAAGCAACATTTTTTGCAATTATTTTTCTTCCTTTTTCTGCATAATGTTCAGTTGTCCAGTTTTGATCAATAAACTCTTCGTTTGGAACTTTATCCAGACTACTAACGACAATTGAATTTCCTTTTGAGTAACGCTCTACCAGGATCTTTTCATTTTGTCTAATGAGATACATTAAATCTTTACCAACTAGTGAATCCGCCATCTGCGTATTTTCTGCCAGTAAATTAAATACAAGGTTCCAATTTCTTTTTTTTGAAAGCTCAACTATTCGATCAAAATCTTTGATCCTTGGATTGGTAAGTGTATCGATTTGAAAGGCGTATGTTTTTATATAATGACATGCCAGCTCAGTTAAAGGTTGATTCAGATTGCCATCCGCATTTTTTATTCCCGCGGTAGCCATTGCATGATCCCAAGCCACAACATTGGGATAGGCAAAAGGGAAAGGGAATTTCAACGTATCATGCAGCCATTTATCTTTTATTTGATTATCTCTTTCTGCTTCTGTTTTGATATCGTAATATTTGAACGATAATAAGAATCGTTTAAAAAGTGGAGGCGAATCTTTTAATAAGACTGTGCTTTTTTGCAAGGATGTTTCAAGTGCTGAAAAAATCCAACCGGCGTTAAAAGAGCGTAAGTTGAGCGTTACAATCACGGTTTTAGTAGTTGAATTTTCGGGGATATTATTTAAGAGGTCATAATATATTCCAGCATGTGCCGCTGGTTTTGTAATTGCACTTACTTTTTTAGTAGGAAAAAAATCGCCTATAAATGAACTGATTTCTCTTTTGTCATGATCCTTCACTCTAAATGTTGTATTGGAAGATTCACCTATGTACATAATTTCATTCTTTTCATCAACAGCTGATCTCACAAGGTTAATAACATCAGAATGAGTTTGCAGATCATGTTCAAAAAAGGTATAGATATAGACGTAATTTAGGGCAACAATAATCACCGCTAATAGAAGAAACTTAAGAGCAAGTGTTTTAACAGTATTCATTAAGAATTAAAATTGGAAATAAATAAAAGGAAAATTATCTACGCTTGAAAAAACAATTATAGAGAAGATAAGAACGGTATAAACGGACCATCGGATTACACCTGGCTTTCTGTTAAGCCAAAAATCAAAACGATTGTTCAAAAGAAATAAATCGATAAGTAAAAATAAACCTAACAAAATCCATAAACGCACTTCGATATCAAGGTCATCCGTAATATACAAATTAGTAAAGAGTGATTCAAAAACTAACCTGGCCTGTTCGATATTTGATGCTCTGAATAATACCCAAATCAAAGTAACAATAATAAATGTTTTTAGAATTGTAAAACCTGATTGAAGAGTTCGCATTATTCTATTTTCTGAAAGTTTGAATTTAAAAACCCTGCCCAGTAAATTTTCAATAATATAGGCTATACCATGACCAAGACCCCACAAAATAAATGTCCAGTTTGCGCCGTGCCATAACCCACTTATAACAAAAACAACCAAAATATTAAATATCCATCTTGGAACCTTTACCTTATTTCCTCCGAGCGGGAAATAAACATAGTCTCTGAACCATCTGGATAATGATATATGCCATCGCTGCCAAAATTCACCAATGCTTTTCGAAAAATAAGGCGTCTTAAAATTATCCATCAAATCATATCCCATTACTTTAGCGCATCCTACCGCAATTGTTGAATAACCATAAAAATCACAGTAAATTTGAAATGAATAAAAAATAAGGATTGTAAAGATATGTGCAGAACTATATTTTTCCGGCTGACTATAAATTGCGTCAACGGGAATAGCTAAATTATCTGCAATAACCATTTTTGCAAATAAGCCGAATAGGATTAACCTTAAACCCTGAGAAATGTTGTTATATAGGAATGGTTTTTTCTCCCGTAGCTGAACGAGTAAATTTTGAGGCCGCTCGATAGGCCCCGTTACGAGCTGAGGATAAAACATTACGTACAGTGAATAGATTCCGAAATGTTTTTCTGCCTTTTGTTTTCCTCTATAAACTTCAACAACATAACTTAAACTTTGAAAAGTATGAAATGATAGTCCAATCGGAAGAATGATTTCGTCGAACAGAGGTTTATACTCAAAATTAAGGGATTCACTAAGCAACAGCATATTTTGATTGAAGAAATCAAAATATTTAAAAATAAAAAGCACCAAACAGGTGGATATAATGCTTATGACAAGATAAAACTTTTTTCTTTTATGGATATCTGTCTTCTCTATGTACATCCCTGCTATATAATCGATAAAGATCGTAATAAGCATTATAAGAAT
>DASRRA010000154.1:0-1692 GCA_035696085.1 Bacteroidia bacterium
TTCATTGATAAAGGGATCGATGCCGGTAAGATTGGTGAAACCCATTTTATATAATTTGGTCAGCAGGCTCCCGTTGCCGCAACCCACATCAAGGATCGCGTCATCCAACAATACACGTGCATTCTTCATCCATGTATAATATTCGGGTTCTTTATAGCCTATCGATAAAATCCTCCCTGCTAAATTGTTTTCCCCGTAAAGCAGGTGTTTTGTTTTGGATATACGCAGCCAGCCCGGTTTTTTTAGTTCTTTCATTTCTAATTTGAAAGAATAATAATTCTCATTGGGATAGTAGCGGGAAAAATCGGGTGGGGGGTCCAGCAATTGCATGGTACCGCATTGTCCGCATAACTGGTAATTGAATTCATCACCCAGGCCCAGCTGGAGTTCTTTTATCTTAAAAGCCTGGTTGTTTTCATTGTTATTGCAGATGATGCAATTCATGACAACTATTTAATCAGCAAAATAAACTTATGAGATGAATTATGGAGAAAAAATTTAGGTGAATGCTATGGTGGTAAAATTAACCACATAGGAACATAGGCACATAGATTCACATAGTAAGGCAGTCTTGCTGATAAAAAGTGACCTGGTCTACCTGGCAGGCATCAGCAGTTTTACAAATACAGCGAAAGCATCAAAACTTTTTTTGTAATTAAAAAACAGCAGTATTAATACCAGTAAATTATAGGTACTAATACGGGTTCTTATCCTGAACAATAATTGGTAGCGAGATAAAAAATAAATCTCTTTCAGCGTTTGCTTATTTGCTTTTTGTAAATTTTACTAATCACATATTTTTTTTGCAAAGTATATTGTTGAGTCCCCTTTATACTCAATGGCGCCTCCTGACTTTTAGTAAATTTTACCGGGCAGTTGTTGCTTACTGCGGAATTCAATTTTTAAACCGACCACTGATCATCCATTTTTGAACTGTAAACCTTATTTATTAAAAATTTACAAAAGGAGGTCCATCATGAGACTTTATTTCAACACAAGGAAAACATTAAACCTTGTCAAAGCCTGTTCTTTGGTGCCATTTAGTTCTTTATTTCTATTGAACACGTGTAACACCGATACCGATCCCTATACCGTTAGCCCGTCTGCAAGACTGCAAATCTATAGCACGAAGGAGGATGTTAATATTGATATCCTTGCGGATGGCAAAACAACACCGGCTACACCCTCCGGGACAACTGTTGTACACCCCGAAAATATAATTATCCAGGCGATGGGGACGCAACCGGATAGGAATGTAAAAACCGTTAAACTGACCATGAGATGCTTGTCACGCAGGTGTATCAGCAATTTCTCTTCCGGCTATACCACTGATACGGCTCCTCCTGTTGCTGAACCATGTGGACACGATGAATATGAAGTAGTTACTGTCAATGCAACCAGCGGAGGCGTTGGGATATTGCCCCTTAAATATTATTTAAAGGACCTTGCAAAGAGGTATGATTGTCCTTTGGGATATCCGACTGTTGAAGCTGAAGTTATAATTGCACTGGAAGTAACTAACATCAGGGACAGAAGAACTAAGACTCCGGCAGTAAAATTAAAAATGGTATTTAATCCTGCTGAGATTAGGAAGTTGCAATAGTTTTTTGATTATGATTTAACGGTATAACTGTCTTCGTGAAGCCTGTTAACAGGTCATTTATCACGGAGACAGTTTTTGAGGAATTTTTA
>DASRRA010000155.1:0-2748 GCA_035696085.1 Bacteroidia bacterium
ATGCCTGGAAAATGAAACGCATATTAACCGCACAAGGAATCGAATACGATAAACCCATCTCCAGCGGACATTAATCAACGATATCTATTTTGCAATGAAACAATCACTCGTAGTAGGTATTGATATCGGTGGAACAAACACAGCTTTCGGTTTGGTAAACCAGCAAGGAGAAATTTTAGCAAAGGAAAGTGTGAGCACCGAACAATTTCCGATACCCGAGGATTTAGTTGCCGTGGTTTGCGAGCACATAAAAAAAGCATTCAAGCCTTTTGAAAAAACACATGAATTAAAAGGTGTAGGAATAGGCGCTCCCAATGGAAATTATTTCAAAGGCACTATTGAATTTGCACCCAATCTCAAATGGAAAAACAAAATCATACCCATTGCTGAATTGTTTACAGAACGAATTCAATTGAAGACGGTATTAACCAACGATGCAAATGCGGCAGCGCTGGGTGAAATGATTTTTGGTGGAGCAAAAGGAATGAACGATTTTATTTTCATCACCTTGGGAACAGGCTTGGGGAGTGGAATTGTGGCGAATGGAGAAATGATTTACGGACACGACAGCTGCGCTGGAGAAATAGGACATGTAATCATGTTTCCCGATGGAAGACAATGTGGGTGCGGAAGAAAGGGCTGTTTAGAAACCTATTGCTCGGCAACTGGTATTAAACGAACCTATACCGATTTATTGATAAGCCGGCATGAAGCCATTGATCAGTTGGAGAAAGTAACAGATGCAAAATATATTTTTGACAAAGCGCTGCAAGGAGATGAAGCAGCCATTGAAGCATTTGACTACACCGGTAAAATATTAGGGCTTGCTCTGGCCAACAGCGTAGCCTACACCAGTCCGCAAGCTATTTTCTTGTTCGGTGGCCTGGCCCTTTCTGATCAGCTTATCTTTAAGCCCACCATCAAAAGTTTTGAGGAAAATCTTCTGCATATCTATAAAGATAAAATCAGTATTCTGCCTTCCCAATTAAAGGAGAATACGGCACCCATCCTTGGTGCAGCGTCCTTAATATGGAAAGAGTTATTAGACTAATCCTTCCTGCTTCCTATTTATAACTGGTATACTTATTTCTGTTTCTTACCCTATGTTATTAAATGTTAATTTATAGGTTAAAACAATAGTTACACTTGTTAACTATTTACAATTTTAACTAATTTTGTGCGAAGCATCCGCCGTAGCTTTAGCGTAGGCGGGCTTAATCATAAATCCACTATGTCTGAAAAAGATTCACTTCTAAAATACAAACCTTTAGGCCGGATCATGGGTGCTTTAACCAAACAGTACTTTGGTGCGTTAAGCAAAAGTATGGAGCATCTCGGTATTGATCGCCATTTTTATCCCCTCGTTGTTATTGATAAAACAGAAGAGAAATGTACGCAGCAATATCTATCCTGCATGTTGGATGTAGATAAAGTAAGCATGGTGCGCGTGATGGATTACCTCATGGAGAACGGAATGATTACACGAGAGGTAAATATCAAGGATAGGCGGGAACACTTGATAAAGCTCACACCCAAAGCAAAAAAAATAATGCCTGGGATCTATGAAGGGATAAATAAAATGAATAGCTTGGCGTTAAAAGGACTTACAAAAAGTGAACAAGCATTGTTTTATACCATGACAGCGAAGATGGCCAAGAATATTGAAAACCTTCCGGTAAACGAGGTAGACATACAACTAAAAAAAAAATAACAGTACAATGAAGATTAAAAATTTGATTATCGC
This sequence comes from Bacteroidia bacterium, assembly GCA_035696085.1. Taxonomy (GTDB): domain Bacteria; phylum Bacteroidota; class Bacteroidia; order 2-12-FULL-35-15; family 2-12-FULL-35-15; genus 2-12-FULL-35-15. Next base: position 1,745 of record DASRRA010000155.1, read on the forward strand.
ACTTATTATCATTGCTATTTTAATTGGAGCTAAGTTTATCTTTTTCCCATCTAAAACCGGAGATGCAGGTGGTCCGCAAAAAGGAAACGGAGGAGTAGCACCGAAAAGCAATGTTACTGCTTATGTTGTAAAAACCGAAAAAATAAGTAATCAAATTACAGCAACAGGTACGCTGCGCGCAAATGAAGATGTACAACTGCAACCGGAACTATCAGGAAAAATCACACAGCTAAATTTTAAAGAAGGTAGTAGAGTTAGCAAAGGACAATTATTGGTAAAAATAAATGATGCCGATTTTCAGGCACAGTATAAAAAACTACAGTTGCAGCATGCGTTAGCGGAACAAACCATGCAACGTCAAAAACAATTATTGGCCATCAACGGAATCAGTCAGCAGGAATTTGATCTTGCCCAAAGCGAGTACAATACCATCAAAGCGGATATGGATTATGCAACAGCACAAATTTTAAAAACAGAAATCAAATCGCCTTTTGATGGCATCATTGGTTTGAAAAATGTAAGTGAAGGCGCTTTCATTACACCCACCACGATCATCGCCAGCATTCAACAAATCGATCCGGTGAAACTGGATTTTGCAGTTCCGGAACGTTACGCTGCTTTTTTGAAAAAGGATGGAGAAGTACTCTTTTCCATAGAAGGTATGGAAGGACAATTAAAAGGACAAATTTTCGCAATTGAACCAAAGATAGATTTGGCAACACGTTCAGTTCAGGTAAGAGCCATTTGTCCGAATGCAAAGGGAACTATTTTTCCTGGCGCATTTGCTCAGGTAAAAATTGTATTGAGCGATATTCCGGATGCAGTGATGATACCCACTGAATCATTGATTCCAGATGTAGGTGGACAAAAAGTATTTGTGTTGAAAGATGGAAAGACTGCTTTTTCACGCGTCGAAACGGGCATACGTACCGACGCAAAAATTCAGATTACAAAAGGGTTAAAGACTGGAGATACGGTATTAACAAACGGTATCATGCAGTTGA
>DASRRA010000156.1:0-20185 GCA_035696085.1 Bacteroidia bacterium
CATAAAATGGATTCAGAGCAAGTGATCATCACACAAAAAGATTGTGATATCGTGAACAAATCACGCGAAAATAAAAAGAAGATTTGTGCAGTGGGAACAACTACCATGCGTGCAATTGAAACATCTGTAAGTACTGAAGGATTTGTAAAACCATACAATGGCTGGACAAATAAATTTATTTTCCCTCCGTATGATTTTAGTGTTGCGAATTGCATGATCACCAATTTCCATACGCCGGAATCTACATTGTTGATGATGGTTTGTGCATTTGGTGGATATGAGTTGATGATGAAAGCTTACAAAGAAGCGATTAAGGAAAAATATCGTTTCTATACCTATGGCGATGCCATGTTAATCCTTTAACAAAAAACAATGATCCCTCTTTTTTAGAGGGATCTTTTTTTACCGTGAAAAAATACCTCATCATTGTTGCAGGCGGCAGCGGATCCCGTATGAAAAGCACTATTCCCAAGCAATTTATCGAATTGCAAGGCAAGCCTGTGTTGATGCATACGGTACAAAAATTTGTGGAGGTGTTCCCCGATATCACTATTATTATTGTACTCGCAAAAGAATATGAAAATGAATGGAAAGCGTTGTGCCAAAAGCATCAGTTTCAAATTGCGCATTCATTAACTGGGGGTGGCGAAACACGTTATGCGTCTGTAAAAAATGGATTGGAGCTGGTACCCGATGCGGGAGTGGTAGGTATACATGATGCTGCAAGACCTTTAGTAAGTAAGAGCACCATTTTAAAAACATTTGAAGAAGCAGAGTTGATGGGTAATGCGACACCTGCTGTTCCCTTAACAGATTCCATCCGAAAAATAAAAGGAAAAGAAAATACAGCTGTGGATAGAACTACTTTCTCCATCATTCAAACACCGCAATGTTTTCATGCCCACCTGATCAAAAAAGCCTTTCTAAAACCCTATCAAGCGGAGTTTACAGATGATGCAACGGTGATGGAGGCGTTCGGAGAAAAAATCAATTTGGTGGAAGGCAATAAAGAAAACATAAAAATTACCACGCCGGAAGATTTATTGATTGCAGAAGCATTGATGAAACAATAGCAGCGTTAACGTTTTATTTTAAACGCATTCCGGGCCTCTGCATAAATGTGATTGGTCAATTCATCATAATTGGATGTAATGGTTGGTATAAATATCGTATCCGCATTTCCAATTCTATAACGCGGGTTCCTCTTCGGAAATATATAATTGATTTTAGTCCAACCATCACCCTTTACTATGTAGGTTCCTGAATGCTTTTGATGAAATACAGCAATTTCATTCATGTTGAATGCGATCATCTGATCGCCATTTTGAAATTTAATAGAGCATTCCTCGATATAATAATTAGCCTTCGCTAATTGCTCTAGTTTATATGTTAATTGTTTGAGCATTAGTATAAACGTCGTGAAGCAACTAATGGAAACAATTAAAGAGAAAGGTAAAATTAGAAAGTCCTTATTCTGACTATGAATCATACAGGCAAAAAGAATTAGAACAATTACAAGGAACAGTAAAAATGACGAGATCATTCTTTTTTTTACTTTTTTAATGTAATCAGGCATCAGATTTTCGTCGACTTGATAAGTATTCATTAAATTAATTTTATCACTTCCGTTTTGTCTGAAATTTTAAGATGGGCCACATTTTTTAATAGATTCAGTCCAGGTTGTTTCCCGTTTTCGATAGTGCCCAGTTGACCAATTCCTAAAAAATCCGCTCCATTTTTTGTTGCCCAGGTCAGTAAGGTTTGAATTGGAATAGTGGGATTGTGTTTGCTGATTGTTTTTAATTCATCCAAAATAGAAAGGCTCCAATTAGAGGCCAGGCTATCCGTTCCAACGGTTACCTTACTCTCCATTTCCAAAAACTGATCGTAATTTGGTAACCTGTTTTCAATATACAAATTCGCATTCGGGCAGGTGCACCAATACAATTTAGCTGTTCCGCCGCTCATGTTTCGAAGTAATTCTTCTGCCCAATAAATATCCTCAAACGATGTAAACGTATTATGAACGAGTAATACTTTTTCTGCACGTGTTAAGAAAGGAAAGGTAGAGCGCAATGCATTCAAACCAGTTGGATGAAACGAAGACAAATCAAATCCAAGTTCCATAAAGAGGTTGTATAAATCCCCGGTTTTGGTTAAAAATAAATCATCTTCACCCTGACTTTCCTGATTGTGCATGCTTACAATGCTTTTGTTTTTTGCCGCGTGTTCATTGATCAGAATCAAGAGCTCTTTCGACATGGTATAAGGAGCATGCGGAACAATAGAAGCCGTCGACTTGTTTTGTTTCGCATTTTTGATTTCTTTTTCAAGTACCAAACCGCTTTCAAAAAGCTCATTAGCTTTAGCAGGATTGGAATTAAAAATTTCGATAAACGTATGATAGTATAAATTTCCTTTCTGCTTCTGCGCGAATGTTTTATTAAGGTTGGAAATATCGCCTACGGCAACGATTCCATTTTGAATCATTTCTTTTTCTGCTTCTGCAATGGCAATTTCTATTTGCTCGGCAGAAGCAATGGCCCGTTTGGAAAGAATGCTTTTAATAAAAAAAGACATACCTGTTTTATCTTGAATAAGCCCACGCATGTGTGAAAGCTCCAGGTGGCAATGTGTGTTGATAAACCCAGGACAAATAATGCCTTCAAAAACTTCGGTGTTCGCATCCACCTTGTCGGAGGAAATGTCGATGATAGTGCCTTCCTGATCAATGGTCACTATACCATTTTTAATAGGCTCGCCGGTCATGGTAAAAATATAATCAGCAGATAATTTACGCATATAAGTAGGATTGATGGGCCAAAATTACGAATTAAACGGGCATAAAGGGCTGGAAATAAAAGAGGCTGATCCTAAAAAGGTTATTTTCATTATTCGTACCTTTGCAAGGCAGAAAAAAATGCAAATCTTGGATACAAAAAAAGATATACGAGCGCTTTCCCTGGAAGAATTGAAAACCATTTTTATTGAAAATGGTGACAAGGCATTTCGGGCGAAACAGGTTTATGAATGGCTGTGGAAAAAATCAGCGCGTGGTTTCCAGGAGATGACCAATCTTTCCAAAGAAACACGTGAACTATTGGATACGCATTTTGTGATCAATGCCGTAAGTGTGGATGATATGCAGATCAGTAGGGACCGAACAATTAAAAATGCATTTAAATTATACGACAGCAATATCGTTGAAGGCGTGTTGATCCCAAGTACTACGCGTATGACAGCTTGTATTTCTTCGCAAGTAGGCTGTAGTTTAACTTGTAAATTTTGTGCAACCGGAAAATTGGAACGCTTGCGTAATTTGAATGCAGATGAAATTTATGACCAGGTGGTACTGATCAAAAAGCAGGCAGAGGAAAAATACAAAACACCTTTGACCAATATTGTGTACATGGGAATGGGAGAGCCGTTGCTAAACTATAAAAACGTATTGGACTCCATTGTTAAGATCACGTCTCCGGAAGGATTGAATTTATCACCACAGCGCATTACCGTAAGTACAGCAGGTGTTGCAAAGATGATAAAAAAGCTGGGTGATGATGGTGTAAAATTTAACCTGGCACTCTCGCTTCATGCGGCAAGTGATGAAAAACGAAACTACATCATGCCTATTAATGAATCCAATACATTGGAGGCCTTAGCAGAAGCCTTAAAATATTTTTATGAAAAAACAGAAACACGCGTAACCTACGAGTACATCGTGTTTAAGGATTTTAATGATAGCTTACAAGATGCAAAAGAACTTGCACAGTTTTGTAAACACATTCCCTGCAAGGTAAATATTATAGAGTATAATCCCATTGACGATGGTGAATTTCAACAAACCACACCGGAGCGATTGGATGCATTTGCAAAATACCTGGAAAGTAAAAATATAATTGTGAATATTCGCAGGAGTAGAGGAAAAGACATTGATGCCGCTTGCGGGCAACTGGCGAATAAAAACAAAGAAGGCTTTGAAAAAAGAAAATTAAAAAACTAAGGAATTAAAAACTACTTTAGTAGTCTATGACGGTTAATGAAATAAAGGCGCCTATACAAAAAGAAATGGATGAGTTTGAATTGAAGTTCAAATCATCCATGAAGAGCGCCGTTCCATTGCTTGATAAAATCACGCAATACATTGTAAAGAGAAAAGGAAAACAGTTACGTCCTATGTTTGTTTTTCTTTCCGCAAAAGTTTGTGGAGAGATGAACGACTCCACTTACCGTGCTGCATCGTTAATTGAATTGTTGCACACAGCTTCTCTGGTTCATGATGATGTGGTAGATGATTCTAATGTAAGGAGAGGATTTTTCTCCGTGAATGGACTTTGGAAAAATAAAATTGCCGTACTCGTAGGTGATTTTTTATTATCACGTGGCTTGTTGTTAGCAGTTGATCACAAAGAGTTTCAGCTATTGGGTTTGTTTTCAAATGCCGTGCGTGAAATGAGTGAAGGGGAATTGTTGCAAATTGAAAAAGCACGTAAGCTGGATATCAATGAACAGGTTTATTTTGACATCATCAGTAAAAAAACAGCATCTCTAATTTCTTGCTGTTGTGCCTGCGGTGCTTCATCTGTAACGCCTAACGAGGAAACCATAGAAAAAATGAGAGCCTTTGGTGAAGCTGTTGGAATTGCATTTCAAATAAAAGACGACTTATTTGATTATGGTGATGGAGCCAATATCGGAAAACCAACGGGAATTGATATTAAGGAAAAGAAAATGACTTTGCCTTTAATTTATGCATTGAACAATTCAACTTTCCTGGAGAAGCAGCGCATCATTTCCATTATTAAAAATGAAAATAACAATCCGAAGAAGGTAGCGGAAGTAGTTGATTTTGTTGTAAAGAGCGGAGGGATACAATATGCGGAAGATAAAATGAATGAATTCAAAAAAAGATCATTGGAAATCTTATCGACCTTTTCGGACAGTCCTTCCAAGCAAGCCCTCGCAGGATTGGTAAAGTATACAACGGAACGGCAAAATTAATTGAATCATGAAAAAGAGTTTATTGGTGCTAACGCTAAGTGCGGCTTTGCTATCCTGTAATTCAAAAACAGTGAAAGAAGAGGAGAAAAAGAAAGACACAGCAATGGTACAAGAGCAAGAGTTTTCATTTGCTACCAGGACAGATACTGTTGTTTCCAATGGAGAGCAAATTTATTATCATAAAAATGGAAAGGTGGAAATGAGAGGTGTTATGAAAGACAAGAAGCGTGACGGCCTCTGGAAGAGCTTTTATGATAACGGTACCCCTTGGAGTGAGACGACATTTAAAGACGGAAAAAAAGAAGGGAAAACAACTACCTGGTATGAAAACGGACAAAAGCGATACGAAGGATTTTTTAAAAACGATGTAGAGAGCGGCAGATGGGTGTTTTGGAACGAGGATGGAAGTATTGCAGATTCAAAGAACTTCGATTTAAAGTGAATTAACCTAGGTTAAAAAACAAGTACTGAATTATCAGTAATGTATAGTTGTGAAGTATGAAGTTTTCTTTTTTCTTGAAAAAAAAACTATATTTGATTTACATTCAAAAAACTAGTTCTCATGAAAAAGAAAATTACTACTGTATTAAGTCTTTCAGTTGCGATGTTATTAATGTCATTTGGAATTATGGATGACAATGGAAGAGCAGGCTCAACTGGTTCCCCAAGTGAAAATACGTGTAATCAAAGCGGTTGCCATAACACATACCAACTCAATTCTGGAGGAGGTTCTGTTAAAATAACTTCTTCCAGTCTAACAAACTGGTCGTATACGCCGGGACAAACCTATTCAATCACTGTAACAGTTGCCAAAACCGGTCTTAAATTATTTGGGTTAGGATTCGAAGCACTTACAAGCGCAGGCGCAAATGCAGGAACATTAACCGCCGGTACCGGTACGGTATTAAAATCTGCAACGATAGGTGGCAATTCGAGGACCAGTGTTACACATGCAAAAAATGGTGGTACAGGAACCGATTCACATGCATTTACATTTACATGGAAAGCGCCGGCTACAGATATCGGTAAAATCACCTTTTACTGCGCAGGAAATGCAGCTAACTCTTCAGCATCGGAAAGCGGAGATTATATCTATACCACATCTCAGGTAGTAACATCTCCTTCTACAGTTGGTATTGTGGAACAACATGCGCTTGCAAAACAAATCACCGTGTATCCGAATCCAACAACTGACTATATACAAATAACTGATCAGGGAAATAAATTAACGGTGATGGATATTAGTATTTTGGATTTAAAGGGAGCGCTTATTCGTCAGGTAAAAAATGTATCTCCTACAGATAAACTCGAAGTAGCAGATTTGAACACCGGGACATATTTGTTAAAAATTGATGCCGAAGGAAAAACGGCGTTTAAACAATTTGTTAGACAATAATTATGTATAAATTTTTTTGTTTAGCTATAATAAGCGTTGCTTTGTTGGAATCCTGCACGTATGAGAATGTTGAACCTGCAAAAACGGAGGTAAAGGATACTGTGATAACATATTCCAAAACAATTCTTCCGTTAATAACAACACAGTGTGGCGGTAATAATGCCAGCGGTTGTCATGAGGTAGGATCTCAGGATGGTGATTTCTCAACATATGATGGATTAAAGGAGAAAGCCGATGATGGAAGTCTGGTGAAAAAAGTCATAGTGCTAAAAGATATGCCAAAGGCTGGGTCTGGTTTTACGTTGACAGATCAGGAAAGAAGTTATTTTGAGGCCTGGGTTAAACAGGGGGCCTTAAATAACTAACCTTGGTATTCAATTTATTTAAAAAAAACATGGTAAGTAGACGCTTCGTTTTAGTGGGTTTTTTATACATTCTATCCCATGCTATGTATGCACAGATATACATAGCAAAATCGTGTGAAATTAGTTTTTCCGCTCCAACACCTATTGAGGATATTGCGGGTATTAACAGAGTTTCTAAACCGCTGCTGAATACAGCAACAGGTGATTTGCAAATGAAAATACCGATGACCGCTTTTATCTTTGAAAAGCCATTGATGCAGGAACATTTCAATGAAAATTATGTGGAAAGTGAAAAATTTCCATATGCTTTTTTCAAAGGTAAGCTGAATGAAAAAATCGATTTTTCGAAAGATGGAGAGTATAAAGTTACTGTAACAGGTAAACTCACGATACATGGAGTAGAAAAAGACCGAACGATAGAAGGCACTATTGTAGTGAAGGGCGGAGAAATTGTGATGAATTCAACGTTTAAAATTATTTTTGCGGAGCATAATATTGTTATTCCAGCGCTGTATTCCGGAGTAATTCCTCCGGATGCAGTAATTAAATATATAGCTCAACTTGAACCATTTAAAAAAGAATCAAAAAACTAAGTCCCTTCTATGATCAGTTTAAAAAAGACGTTCGCTGCATGCGGTTTACTATTTTTTACAGTACACTTGTATGCACAAGATGATATGTTAAAGTTGTTGGATTCAGTAGAGACACCCGGAAAGAAATACAGATCAGAAAGAACCATAGCCACCTTCAAAGGCTCAAAAATTATTGATGTACAAACCACGGAGACCGTAAAAAAAGGGACGATGGATTTCAATATCACCCATAATTTTGGAAATATTGGTGAAGAAAGTGGAGGTGGTGTACATTCCCTTTACGGATTGGATGCCATTAATGATGTACGATTTGGATTTGACTTTGGGATCACCACCGATTTGACTATAGGAGTGGGAAGAAGCAAACAAAAAGAGTTAATAGACGGATTTGTGAAATACCGCATCGCTAATCAAACTACCAATAATCATATTCCTTTTTCTTTAGCCGTATATGGGGATATGAGTTATTCTCCGATGGATGCAGCTGTTTTTTATGCTGGTGGACAACCGGAAAAACAAAACGACCTTCACCGTTTCTCTTATGTTGGGCAGCTTATTATTGCGAGAAAATTTAACTGGAGATTTTCTGCTGAATTACTACCTACATTCCAGCACCGTAATTATATTGTGGAATATCTAAACCCTGGGAACAATGCCATGGAAACGAATGATCTTTTTTCGTTGGGAGCAGGTGTGCGTTTAAAGCTGACGCAACGGTTTGCTATCATCGCCGACTATTACTACCTGTTCTCCAAATATCGTCAGAACAATGATGCAACAGCCTATTACAATCCATTGGGAATAGGATTTGAAATTGACACCGGAGGTCACATTTTTCATATTACCTTTACCAACGCATCCGGAATTATTGAAAACAATTATTTACCAAACACAACAGATAATTGGTTAAAAGGCGGATTTAAATTCGGCTTTAACATCTCCAGGGTTTTTAATCTTGGTGGCAAACGAAACTGGAGCAAATAGTTTAACTGCTAATTTTCTGAAACTTGAATAGTTTGTTATTGTTTGTGAATACGGTCATACGTCCGGATACGTCGAAAGCAGTTTCCTTATTTCAACATCATTTACTGGAGGCAAAGAATCTGGGTCCGGTTATCCATTTTACGCAATATGATTACCTGATCACCAGTATTCTATGTTTTGCCTATATCCTTTTTGTGTGGTTGTATATTTCCAACCGAAAACGCCTTAGTCAGATTGTAAAAGGCTTGTATATAGGGCGCTATGCTAACCAATTTGCCCGTGAAGGAGCGTCTGTCGGGAACCGCCTGGTCATTTTTTTATCAGCCTTATTTGTACTTATGGTTAGCTTGTTTTTTTACCAAACGGCAAGCTATTACGGTGTCTTACAAACACAGCATGCGGTCAGCTTATTTTTTATAACCGCTATCATTATTTTATCCATTTATGCGATAAAATTGATGGTCATAAAATTTGCCGGGGTTTTATTTGAAACTCAAAAAGAGATACGGGAATATACGGTAAGTGTCTTTCTTTTCTGCAATACTGTTGGTTTATTCATGCTTCCCCTGGTTATTTGCCTGGCTTTTTTTAAACAGGTGAATCCGTTAATTTTTATCTATAGCGGCTTTATATTGATCATTTTACTTTTCCTTACCAGACTTGTTCGTGGGTTGATTATCGGGCTCAATAGCCCCCGTGTTTCGAAATTCTATTTATTTTTATATCTTTGCACGCTTGAAATAGTGCCTTTAGTTATTTTATCCAAGTTTTTTTTGGTTAAAATAGCAGCTTAGAGAGGATTATTTTAAGTTTTGTTTCTGTTCATTAAAACTCAACAAAATTGAAAGTTAAGACTATACTCGTTACTCAACCCAAGCCTGAAGGCGATAAGTCGCCTTATTTTGATCTTGCAAAAAAGTGCAGCGTAAAGATTGATTTTCGCCCCTTCATTCAGGTTGAAGGTGTTTCCGCTCAGGATTTCAGAAAAGACAAGGTAAACATCCAGGATTTCACGGCAGTGATTATGACCAGCAGAAGTGCTGTTGATCATTATTTCAGAATGTGCCAGGAAATGAGAGTTACTGTGCCTGAAACAATGAAATACTTCTGTATTTCAGAATCTACGGCCTATTACCTTCAAAAATATGTGCTTTACCGTAAACGGAAGATATTTCATGGTAAGCAAACCATCAAAGACTTGATGGATGTGATTAAAAAGCATAAAACAGAAAATTTTTTACTACCCTGTTCGGATATTCACAAAGAAGAAATTGCCGATAAACTGGAGGAACAAAAGATAAAATTTACCAAAGCGGTTATGTACCGCACAGTAGCGAGCGACTTAAGTGACCTGGCCAATGTAAATTACGATGTTCTGGTGTTTTTCAGCCCATCAACGATTACCTCACTTTATAAAAACTTTCCAAAATTTAAACAAAATAAGACCAGGATTGCCGTTTTTGGACCGAGTACAGCGCAGGCTGTAAAAGAAGCGGGGCTAAAAATCGACATTATGGCTCCCAATCCTCAGGCCCCATCTATGACAATGGCACTGGAACAATACATTACCGTTGTTAACAAAGCCAAATAAGACGAATTTTTACCGTTAGTGTATTTGCCGGTTATCCCTATCATAATTTGTTGGGATAAAAAATTATTAATCCTACCTTTATACGGTAATGCAAACATTTTCCAAAGACGAACGTTTATGCAGTAAACCATTAATTGATAAGCTCGTCCAAAAAGGCAACTCATTTAATGGTTTTCCGTTTAAAATAAGCTGGATGGAAATACCAGAAAGTACGGCCCCGGTGAAAATTCTTATTAGCGTACCGAAACGTAAATTCAAAAAAGCCGTAGACCGTAATAAAATTAAACGGTTAATACGGGAAGCATATCGAAAAAACAAGCATTTATTGATTGATCAATTGGAAGGGAAAAAAATAATTTTTTTGCTGATTTATGTTTCAAAAACGATAACTGATTACACTGAAACAGAGGAAAAAATAAATGAAGTACTGATTCGTTTAGGTAGTGAAGTAAAGCATCAGCCTAAAAATTAAGGATATATGAATTACTTGTTTATAGGATTAATAAAATTTTATCAATACGCTATATCACCTCTATTGGGCCCTGCATGCAGATTTGAGCCATCCTGTTCAAGCTACGGAATAGAAGCTTTAAAAAAGCATGGATTTTTAAAAGGAATAGTTTTGACATTCAAACGGGTTTCGAAATGTCATCCATGGGGCGGACGCGGGCATGATCCAGTTCCGTAATTTTTTAAAAAGTAGAGTACAAAACGCAGCATCTTAAATATCATTTGACTATGAAAGCAATCCTAAAAAAATTCAAACTAGCGATCATCGCAGCGGTGATTGGCGGTTATGCAATCATATCCTATAGCTTTGTCGATAATTATTTTGAAGTGTCAAAGAACCTTGACATTTTCGCGACCCTTTTCAGGGAATTGAACATCTATTACGTAGATGAAACAAACCCTGGAGACCTTATGAAAAAGGGTATTGACGATATGCTGGAGTCGCTGGACCCCTATACCAACTATATTCCGGAATCGGAAATTGAAGATTACCGTTACATGACCACCGGACAGTATGGCGGAATAGGTGCATTGATCCGTCAGCAGGGTGAGTACGTTGTTGTTTCTGAACCCTACGAAGGATTTCCCGCTCAGAAAGCGGATTTGAGAGCTGGTGACCGTATTATAAAAATAAATGATATTGATACAAAAGGGAAGAAAACAGAAGACATCAGTAAATTTTTAAAAGGACAGGCAAGTACTACAATTAAATTATTGATTGAACGTGAAGGCGAAAAGAAACCTTTGGAAAAAGTCATTAGCCGTGAAGAAATAAAAATTAAAAGCGTTTCCTATTCCGGAATGATCACTAAAAATATTGGCTACATCAAATTGACCGGTTTTACGGAGAATGCAGCCAATGAAGTAAAAGATGCATTGATTGAATTAAAGAAAAATCCGGACCTAAAATCAATTGTATTTGACTTGAGAGGCAACCCTGGTGGGCTTTTAAAAGAGGCTGTTGATATTGTAAATATTTTTGTGGAGAAGGGAACGGATGTCGTAAGTACCCGCGGAAAAGTAAAAGATTGGGACAAAGTACACAAAGCATTGAATGTGCCGGTGGATTTAAATATTCCAATAGCTGTATTGGTGGATCGGGGTTCTGCATCCGCTTCAGAGATTGTTTCCGGATCATTGCAGGATTTGGACAGAGGTGTGGTAGTTGGCCAAAGATCTTATGGAAAAGGGTTGGTACAACAAACACGTCCATTGAGTTACAACGCACAATTAAAAATAACTGTTGCTAAATATTATACACCAAGCGGACGCTGCATCCAGGCCTTAGATTACTCACACCGCAATGAAGATGGCAGCGTAGCCAAAGTGCCCGATTCATTAATCACAGCATTTAAAACAAAGAACGGACGTATTGTATATGATGGTGGAGGTGTAGCACCGGATGTAAAAGTAGAAACACAAAAATACAGCGCCATCGTTGCGAGTTTGGTAACAAAGAATCTCATATTTGATTACGCCACCAAATACAGAAATGCACATCCTACAATTATTGCAGCGAAGGATTTTAAATTGACCGACAAAGAGTATGATGAATTCGTAGAATACTTAAACGGAAAGGATTACGATTATACAACGAAAACAGAGAAGACGATAGAAGAGCTAAAAGCAGATGCAAAGGATGATAAAAACTTTGAAGCGATCAGTGCAGATATTGAAGCATTGAAATCAAAAATCATTCATAATAAAAAAGAAGATCTGATAAAATACAGTGCGGAGATCAAACAATTTTTAGAAGAAGAGATTGCATCTCGCTATTATTTCCAAAATGGGCGCTTGGAAGCGTCGTTTAAAGATGACAAGGAATTAAAAGAAAGTATAGCCTTATTAAATGACCAGGAGCTTTACAAAAAAATATTAACGACTATCATAAAGGCAAATAAACCATTTAATACGGATAAGGAAAAACAGAAAAATCTGAGAACGTATAAAGATAACGATGAAGAGAATTAGATTTGAGGCAAGGGATTTGAGAACTAAGATACCAAGCATAAAAATAACAGTGAAAAGCCAAAGTTTAGTACTTTGGCTTTTTTCATAATGTTCATTTAGTATCTTAAATCTAGCATCTCAAATCTCGGATCTCAAATCTTTTTGTACCTTTATCCATAACCACTATCTCAATTTATGAGGTCACTATCGCCTAAAATTCATGAGGCAATTTATATATTCGCTATAAGCCTGCTGTTGGTTAGTTTGCCTGTTGCAAAATCCATGATGAGTGTCTCCCAGATTATATTAATTGTAAACTGGTTATGGGAAGGCGATCTAAAAAACAAGTGGAAATCATTTCTTCAAAATAAACCTGCTCTTATTTTATGTTCCATACTGGTAGTGCATGCATTGGGTTTATTTTACAGTACGGATTTACAGTATGGATTGAACGATATACGGATCAAAATTCCGTTAGCACTCCTTCCATTGGTTTTTTCTACCTCCAGGCCCATTTCAGCACAAGTATTTCAAGCTATTTTGCAATTATTCCTGGGTTCTATGTTTGTAGCATCCATCATCAGCATTTTGATTTTAAATGATATTGGAATTCACCGCAATGTGGTAGACATCCGTGATATTTCCATTTTTATTTCGCATATCCGTTTTGGGTTGTTGATCAGTGTCAGCATTTTTATTGCACTTTATTTGTTTGGTTATAGCAGCAAACCAATTTTAAAACTGGCCTATATAGCCTACATCCTTTGGCAGCTCATTTTCTTGGTCATATTGGAATCCATCACCGGCTTATCCGCTTTGTTTGCTTCGCTATTTATTATTGTCATGATTAGAGGCTTTTTACCACAAAACCGTTTGTTGAAATGGACAAGATTACTTTTGGTAATTACAGTCGCAATTGTTTGCGTTTATTTTTACAGAATAGTGATGTGTCAGCAAAAAGCCAAGACTCCGAAATCTTACGTTCTCCTTGAACGAACGGCAGAGGGAAATCTGTATCAGCAGGATACAAGCAATCACCAGACAGAAAACGGGTATTTGATTTTTATTAATTATTCTGAGAAAGAAATGGAAGAAGCCTGGAACCAGGTAAGTGATATAAGCTACAAAGGTGTTGATTTGAAAGGCAACCCACTCAATTCTACCTTGATTCGTTTTTTGGCTTCCAAAGGTTTAAATAAAGATGCAGCAGCCGTGAAAATGTTAAGCGCTGATGAGATTAGTGCCATTGAACATGGAGAAGCGAATGTGCATTATCAACACATTTCCAGCTTGCAGGGCAGGATACATGAAATATTGTGGGAGATCGATCTATATAAGAAAACAGGAAATCCAAATGGACATTCACTCACCCAACGATTTGAATATTGGAAAGCCGCTACGCATATTATTAGCGAAAATTTATTGTTTGGTGTTGGAACGGGTGATGTAAAAATGGCGTTTGATAAAGAATACTCGAAATCCAACTCCGTTTTGGAGCAGCGTTGGAGGTTGCGCGCCCACAACCAGTATTTGTCTATTGCAGTGGGTATGGGATTAATCGGGCTGGCTTGGTTTTTATTGTCTTTGTTTTACCCTATGTTTAAATTGAAGCTGCAATTTGATTTCCTGTATGTATCCTTTTTTGTAATAAGCATTGTTTCTTTTTTAACCGAAGATACGCTGGAAACGCAAGCAGGTGTAACATTTTACGCGGCGTTTAATTCCTTCTTTCTTTTTTTGCAACCATCATTCAAAAAGATTCGTGAAAATCCTTGAAATAAATACAGAGAAAACCTGGAGAGGTGGAGAACGCCAGACTTGCTATAACATTGAAGGTTTATTAAAGCAAGGAGCGGAGGTATCCTTACTTTGTCGTAAGGGGTTTCCGCTTTCAAAAAAAGCGGGAGCCTATAAAATTTATGTGCATGAAGTAAAGGGAGCGCTTCAAAGCATTTTATATTTAATAAAAAGAGGAAGGCGTTATGATATTATTCATACGCAAACTGCCAAGGCACAATTTTATGCGGTGTTAACGAAATGGATACACCGCAAACCGGTTGTGTATACAAGACGCGTGGATTTTGTACCCAAAGGGAAATCAACCTGGATGAAATACAAGTTGACAGATAAAGTGGTTGCCATTTCTCATGCAATCGAACAAATTTTAACGGCCTTCAATGTGAAGGATGTTGTTATTATCAGCGATGCCATCTCAGCAAAAACACTTCATAAAAAAAGAGTAGAACAGGTTGTTGAAAACAATCAATGGCAGGGGAAAAAAATAATTGCCACTACTGCTGCATTTGTACAGCATAAAGATCCGATTACAATGGTCAGAGCCATTGGAGAACTTTATAAATTAAGACAAGATTTTGTATTTCTGCATTTTGGGACAGGCCCTCTTGCTGCACAGGTATTACATGAAATCAATAAATTGAAACTCACAGATTGCTATAAAGTAATGGGTTTTGTGGAAGACATTGAAGATTTTTTCTCGGTGTTTGATGTATTCGCCATGAGTTCAGAAGAGGAAGGATTGGGTAGTAGCGTGCTGGATGCCTTTATTTATAGAGTTCCTGTAGCGACAACCGATGCGGGAGGGTTAAAGGAAATTGCGAAGGGTAGAGGTTTGCTTTCGCATGTGAAAGATGTAGAGCAGTTAGCAAAAAACATCAATCAATTGCTTAATGATGAAGGATTGAGGAAAGAGTTGGTTGAAAAGGCATATGCCTATGTAATCCAGGAACACTCCGTAGAAAAGATTGGAGTGGCGTATAAGGAGTTATTTACCGGACTTACGCTGTAATGCTTTTAGTTTGGCATATTTCAAATACGTGGCTTTCGCGGAAATTTTGCAAACAATAAAACCATAACGCCCATCCAAAAGACCCAGCTTGAAAATATAATCCCTAAGAAATTTAACAACGGGATTAATAATTAAATGCAAAGCTGTTGCCTTTTTCCCTTTTTCAAATAAAGCTTTTGAAGAGATATCCGTAAAGTAATCAACCTGCTTTAAATGTTGTTCGATGGTATAAAAACTATAATGGAGAATATCTCCTTTTATATGTGCCGTATTTTTGTCGCCGGCAAAAAGTTTATATTTATCATGAGGATTGACGCCTGTCCAATGCCCTTTTCGGGAATCCCACAAACGTAATTTTTTATCAGGGTACCAGCCACAATGTTTGATCCACTTGCCGCAGTAGTTGGTAAGGCGGTTCATGTAATAGCCCTCTTTTGTCCAATCGTTTTTAACCTGGAGGATGGACTTTTTTAATGTTTCATCCAGTGCTTCATCGGCATCCAGCGATAAGATATGAGGAAACTTTGCTTGCGTAATGGCCCAGTTTTTTTGTTGTATATGTCCTTCAAAGGCATGCTGAATGAATCGGGCACCTTTGGCTTTGCAAATTTCTTCTGTTTTATCCTTTGAAAAAGAATCCACCACCACAATATCATCTGCAATACCGATCAATGAGTCCAGGCAGCGAGCAATATTTTTTTCTTCGTTAAAGGTGATGATAACAGCCGATAAAGGAATCATTTTTATAAATTAGAATTCTTACTCTTGAAAATATACGCGTTTTACTCTTCGGGAAACATTGGTCAATACCTCATATGGAATTGTACCCACGTCTTTCGCAATTTCGGTAATGGGGTGTTCACTACCAAATACAATTACTTCATCATTTTCGTTGGCCGCAATATCGGTAATATCAATCATACACATATCCATGCATACATTTCCAACAATAGGAGCGGCCTTTCCTTTTACAATCATTTTCCCTTTTCCATTGCTGAGCCTTCTGCTTAACCCATCCGCATAACCAATAGGCACGGTTGCAATTTGCATATCAAACGCAGCTACGCCTTTGCGGCTGTATCCGATGGTTTCCTTTGCAGGAATATTTTTTATTTGAGAGATGCTGGTTTTCAACGTGCTCACATTTTGCAGTTGTGCCTGTTCAATGCTATCGGCGCCAATGCCATACAAACCAATTCCAAGTCTCACCATCTCAAACTGCGCATCCGGAAACCGTGTGATGCCGGCAGAATTTAAAATATGTTTATAAATCGGATACGTGAAATGTGTTTTAATTTTTTCACTCATCGCGTTAAAATTTTTGATTTGCTGCCAGGTAAAGTCATCATGTTCTGGTTCATCACTTGCAGCAAGGTGAGAGAAAATGGATTTGATTTGAAGATGTTTGTTGTTTTTAATACGGACAATTAATTCATTGACATCAGCTTCTTCAAAGCCCAGGCGATGCATACCGGTATCCAGCTTGATGTGAATCAATATCGGTTGTTGATTGGTACGGTCGCTTCTCTTGATGGTTTCTTCAAACAAACTCAACACACGAAAACTATAAATTTCCGGTTCCAGGTTGTACAGGATCATAGCGTCATAGCTTTGCTCCTCGGGGTTCATGACCATAATGGGCATGGTGATGCCGGCCTTTCGGAGCTCCACCCCTTCATCAGCGTAGGCAACAGCTAAATAATCGACGCGGTGAAACTGAAGAATATTGGCAATCTCAAAGCTACCACTACCGTAGGAGAAGGCCTTTACCATGGCCATGATTTTTGTATCCGCTTTTATTTTGGAACGAAAATAATTCAGGTTGTGTACAATGGAATTCAGGTTTATTTCCAAAACCGTTTCATGTGCTTTTTGTTGTATGACCTTGCTGATGGCTTCAAATCCAAATGCCCGTGCACCTTTTAGTAAAATGGTTTCATCATGAAACAAGTTATTATTGAATTTGCTTAAAAAATCAGCGGTAGAAGGAAAAAAGCTTTTTTCTAAATTAAACAATGCTGCTTGCCGGGAAATGCCTTCACCAATGCCAATAAGTCTGGATATACCTTTACGTTCCACAAGTTCAGCAACCTCCTGATATAAATTCTCATTAGAGTACCCGCTTTGAAGAATATCAGAAAGAATAAGTGTTTTCTTTGGATGTTGTTTTTGTTGATTTAAAAAATCAAGTGCAATATTCAAAGAGCCCAGGTCGGAGTTATAGCTATCATTAATAATAGAACAATTGTTAATTCCCTCTTTCAGCTCCAATCGCATGGCCACAGGACTCAGCATGCGCATTCGTTCCGCGATTAAGGCATTTTCGTAACCAAGATATAAGAGCATGGCCCAGCAATGAATAGCATTCTCTATACTTGCTTCATCGGTGAATGGAATGGTAATACGAATAAACGAATTTTTATAAACACCTTGAATCTCGCTGTCTGAGTTGCTTTTGGTGATACGTCCAATTAATAAATCGGCCCTCAGTTTTTTCGACCAGGTAAATACGGCAGTATTCTGAAAACGTTTGTCGCTGGTGATTGCGTCGTGAATTAACGTATAATCCCTGTTGTAAATAATGACTTCCGCATTGAAAAACAGTTGAACTTTTTCTT
This sequence comes from Bacteroidia bacterium, assembly GCA_035696085.1. Lineage (GTDB taxonomy): Bacteria > Bacteroidota > Bacteroidia > 2-12-FULL-35-15 > 2-12-FULL-35-15 > 2-12-FULL-35-15. Next base: position 17,812 of record DASRRA010000156.1, read on the forward strand.
CAACTTTTTCTTTTTTGTTTTTGAAATTTTCATCATGGGCACTTCCAATATTGGTAATTAAACCAATGGTAGGTTGTATAATCTTTTCGAGTGCACGCATTTCCTGTGGTAAGGAAATACCGGCCTCAAATATACCCAGATCGTGCTCTTTGTTTAACTGCCATATGGATAAAGGTACACCTACCTGTGAGTTGAAGCTCTTAGGGCTGCGTACAATGTTTTTATCCTCCCTCATCAATTGATACAACCATTCCTTTACGATTGTTTTTCCATTGCTTCCGGTAATCCCAATCACAGGGATTTTGAATTGTGCACGGTGATAGGCACATAATTTTTGAAGTGCAGCCAATGTATTTTGCACCAATACAAAATTAGCAGCAGTTAACAATTCTGACTGTTCGGGAAGATGGCTGACAACAAAATTTCGTACGCCTCTTTCGTATAGCTCTTTTATATAGCTGTGGCCATCGTGACGTTCTCCTTTTATTGCAAAAAATAAGGAGGTTTCAATGTCACTCAGTTTACGGCTGTCGATTAATAAATTTTTGATAAGGGCATTGGCAAATGCGCCTTTAAACTTTCCGTCTATAATAGAAGCAATGGTTGCTATGGAATAATTCATTCTGGGTTACTGATTTTTTTTAACAGCATTAAAACAACTCCGGCAGAGTGGCTCGTAATGATTTGTTTCTCCTAATATAACCAACGACGACTCCTCGATGGTGCGGTGTGAATAACTGGCAATATCTCCACACTTCATGCAAATCGCATGAACCTTTGAAACATGTTCGGCAATAGACATTAAAGCAGGCACAGGACCAAAGGGTTGACCTAGATAGTCCATATCCAGTCCGGCTACAATAACCCGAATACCGTTTGCGGCCAGTTGATTGCAAACATTGATCAATTCATCATCAAAAAATTGTGCTTCGTCAATTCCTACTACTTCTACATCTGCTGCTAATAACAAAATAGTAGAAGAACTGGCAACAGGAGTTGAATGTATAAAATTGCGATCGTGGGAAACCACCTTTATCTCGTCATAACGGTTGTCAATAGCGGGCTTAAAAATTTCAATTTTTTGCTTGGCCAGTTGCGCGCGTTTCAGTCGACGTATCAATTCCTCTGTTTTCCCGGAAAACATGCAGCCGCAAATGACTTCAATAGTGCCTCTCTTTTGAACGGATGATAAGGTGTTTTCTATAAACATGTACAATATATTGGATTGTAAATACGTCCTCGGGTGTACGTATTTCGCTTTTTTAACGTATTTTGCTGCGTGTAAACGAATAGTAAAAATACACAAAAAAACGAATAGCTGTTGAGAAGTGCGACGAAGGAAAAACGAATAGTTGGAAATAAATTTATAGTTTAGCATTCATGGATAGAAACACAATAAAAAAGGAAATCATTGGCTTGGTGAATAGTATTAAAAGCCAATCGGATACACTTGCCGAAGAGAAATATCCCTCTCAGATTGACCTTGAGCTTTTTCTTCATAAAGTGGAGAAGCTCTACCAGAAAAGTATTGTTTTTAATCATTTAAGCATATTTGATGGTTTTGAAGAACCGGAACAGGCTCCAACTCATGTGATGCGATCCATCCCAGCTCCTGAGCCCGTTATCCAAAAAGAAGAAAGACCCCTGGATCAACCAATTCTTGCGAAAGCACCGGTGATTGTACAAGAAACCGTTCAAAAGCCGACTACTGAGCCCAAAGTGGAAGTAGCAAAGCCCGTGAGAAAGCTGGCAGATTTAAAACTGGCTATGGGTATTAATGATAAATTTCAATTTACGAATGAGCTGTTCAAAGGAAATATGCCAGAGTTTAATATTGCAGTGGAACAATTGAATGCATCCGAGTCCATTGAATCAGCCATGAATTACTTAAAAAGCTTACATGATTTATATGGTTGGGAAGATGAGCATGAAACGGTAAAGCGATTTATGAATATCGTTGAAAAAAGATATAGTTAAAGTTTATTAAGTGTAAAAAAACAATGAAGAAAGTGTTTGTTTCTATTGTATGCATGCTTATTGGGTTTGCAGTAACTGCACAGGAAGAGGTTGATTGGAATAAAAAAGAGTATGCCAGGGAAATTGTGAAAGCACTTACTTCGGAAGAAATGCACGGAAGAGGATACGTGAACGGCGGTGATGGATTAGCAGCAGGTTATATAGAAAAAAACTTCCGTTTGAATCATTTAAAATCCTTCACCAGAAACTATGAACAACCTTTTAATTTTTCGGTAAACACCTTTCCTGGAAAAATAGCTTTTCGTTTAAACGGAAAAGATCGAAACACAAAAAAAGAAATTGTACTGGAAAGTAAGCCAGGCGTGGACATGTTGGTGGGTGCCGGAAGCCCATCTAT
>DASRRA010000157.1:0-13075 GCA_035696085.1 Bacteroidia bacterium
GATGAATTGATTGTACCACGGATCAATAACACAGTAAATGTGAGTGGCGAAGTATTTAAACCGCTTGATATTATGTATGAAAGTGGCAAATCAATGAAAAAATATCTTTCGGATGCGGGCGGCATTACACCGAGAGGCAAAAAGAACAAGGCGTTTGTAATATATGCTAATGGTAGGTCTGCAAAGATGAAAAAGACATGGGGTTTCTTTAAGATATATCCCAAAATAAACCCTGGCTCCAGCATTTTCGTACCTGAAAAACCAAAAAAGGATGGATTTGACTTAGCAAAAGCTGGAATACTTATATCGGCATTAACCGCATTGGTCACAGCTCTTGCACTAATTGTGAAATAGAAGCTGTCTGTAATTTGACAATAATTATTCAACAACCCTTACAAAAAATATCTAAAACATCTGATGCAAATGTTTTTTTAAGGGAAAGTTGTAAACCGTTGTCAAAGATCAAATAAATAGAGCAACACTTTCTGGCAAAGCAATATCAGAAAAGGTTGCGCAGAAAGGAGAAAAATAATTTTAGTTTGGTCGTACAAAAAATTTGTGTGACTGAGATGGCGAAGCCTTATATAAAAAGCAGAAGATTTTTTTGCTTTTATGATAGCTTGAGTGATAATTTTAAAGACTTCAATTAATAATATGTCACAAGATCCGCAAAAACAAGAAGATGAAATTTCTCTAAAGGAACTTATTGTAAAACTTCGGGAAATATGGAACTATCTTATTAAAAGGTGGATAGTAATCTTAATTGCAGGAATTCTTGGTGGAGGTATTGGCTTGGCTTATGCCTTGTTACAACCAGTGAAATATGTGTCCCGGCAAACTTTTGTTGTAGAGGACCAGAAAGCGGGAATAGGTGGCTTGGCAGCAATCGCAGGACAGTTTGGTTTTGATGTTGGGGGAAGTACAGGGGGAGGAGTTTTTTCTGGCGATAATATTTTATTGTTTCTGAAAAGCGAAAGCCTGTGCAGGGAATCTTTGATGACCAAATATGATTCATCGGGAAAACAAATGTTGGCCGATAAATATGCAGAAGTGAATGATCTGAAGACAAGGTGGGCAAAGAACAAAAAAATTGGTCAGATCAATTTCTCTCAATATAAAGATGGAAATTTTCCAAGACTGGAGGATAGTTTGCTACAACTTATTGTAAAAAGGGTATTGTCAAAAGAATTAGAAGTTGGCAAGCCTGAAAAGAAGGCAACTTTTATTGAAGTTAAAGCCATTATGAAAGACGAATTACTGAGTAAACTTTTCAGCGAACGGTTGGTGAAAATAGCGACTGAGAGATATGTTGATTCAAAAATAAAAATTAAGGCATTAAATGTTGGCAGACTACAAATGCGTGCAGATAGCCTGGGAGCCTTGCTTAACAGCACGACCTATTCGGCTGCAGCCACTCAACAAAGCCTTATTGATGTAAATCCTGCACTTAGAACGGTGCCCGTGGTCTCAGAGATAACAACAAGGAATAAAACGATGATTGCTACAATTTTTGCGGAGGTGACGAAAAATCTAGAAATAGCAAAAGTGGCGCTAAGCCAGGAAACGCCAACAATACAAATGGTAGATCAGAGCAGTTTACCACTGAAGAAAGATAAAACTAGTAAGTTACTATCATTGTTAGTAGGTGGTTTTTTGTTCGAATTACTCTGTGTTGTATACCTTTTGATAAAGAAATGGTGGAAAGCTCAAATGATTTAAACCGGAAATTCACTTTTTAATTAGTCTGGTGTCTATGATTTCAGCAATGACTTTCAGGGAATATCTACTGCGGTACTAATAAAATGCCTGCAACAAACAAAAAAATAATCAAAATCATAATGGTGTAATGTTTTTTCTGGGGGCACTAAAAAAAATCACTAGCAAGGAAATAGGCAATATTCAATTGAAAAAGAATATTACAATGTCCTTTTTGGTGAAAGGACTGGGTATTCTAATAAATTTTTTACTTGTTCCACTAACTATTACATATGTGGATCAGACCAAATATGGCATATGGCTGACATTGGCATCTATTCTAACATGGCTTAGTTTTTTTGATATTGGTATGGGAAATGGCCTGAGAAATAGATTGACAATTGCTATTGCGCTGAAGGAATATGGCAATGCAAAAAAATACGTTAGTACTACTTATGCAATTCTAATTGTTATTTCCTCATTCATTTTCGTTTTGTCCTTCCTTATAAATCCTTATATCGATTGGAATAGTTTTTTAAATATCCCATCAGATATTGATGAAAATATTCATTTACTTCTTTTAATTGTATTAGGCGCCTTTTGTATTCAGTTTGTTGTACAGCTTTTAAATACAGTATTAACCTCTATACATGAACCGGCTACCGCGGAGGTCGTGACTTTTTTAGGACAGGTTGTACTCTTAATAACTATTTTGATTTTAAGGTATACTGTTACAGGAAGCTTACGCGTACTAGTAATAACATTTAGCTGTGTTCCGGTTACCGTTGTTCTTATATCAGGAATGACCCTTTACAACACCAGGCTTAAAAGCATAGGCCCATCTTTCAAAAGTATCGATCTGAGTTTTGCAAAGAGTATTTTCAATATTGGCGCTGCTTTCTTTTTTATCCAGCTCGGAGCATTAATATTATTTCAGACTGATAATATAATTATAGCGAAGATTCTGGGACCGGAATCTGTTACCAAATTTAATGTAGCTTACAAATTGTTCTCTGTAATAATTATTGGATTTGGTATAGTTATGACACCCTATTGGAGTGCCTTTACAGATGCATACGCCAGGAATGACATGGGATGGATTCGGGCTTGTATAAAAAAATTACGGAAGATATGGCTGTTGATTGCCTTTATTTTAGTTCCAATATTTGTGGTATCGGCAAAATTTCTTTTTAAGATTTGGCTGGGTGACCTGGTGAAAATTAATTATACTCTTTCAATAGCTATGGGCGGATATGCAATTTGTTATACTTGTTTAGCTCTGAATTGTTATTTCCTGAATGGAATTGGAAAGCTAAGAATACAACTACTCCTATATTTCCTGGTAAGTGTAACGAATGTTCCGTTAGGAATTGTAATGGGAAAGCTTTGGGGCATTGAAGGAGTTGTACTCTCAAACATCATAACCTTTGTTTTTATGAACATTGTTTTATGGGTGCAAGCAGACCGGATATTACAGAATAAAGCTTCCGGGATATGGAATTCTTAATTAACCTTTAGTTTAATTGGTGAAAAATAGAGTATACTTTTTCCTTGGAATATCGGTAATAATCATTTTTACATCCCTGATACTTTTAACAGGAAATGATGTATACTGGTATGGCCTGACTTTTGTTCTAGTAATATTACAAATAAGGCTTGGAAAAGATGTCTCTGGTATTTTTCCATTAATCGCAATATTGGCATTAACTGAATACTATTTCATTTTCAGTGGCAAGCGGGTTTACCTTTGTGAATTGATTTATTATCCTTTATTGATTAATTATTTTTTATTAAGTTCTCCAAATAAACCATTACCCCGTTTAAATATAATTATTACTACATTAGTTTTTATAATAGTTGTTTTCCAGGGGTTTAATTTTTTAATTAACTCGGATTTTACTTCTTCTTTTTTTAGAGTTAGAAGTTTTGCCTTACCATTATTTCTTGTTTATATAGTTGTGGATCGGGTAAAACAAAAAAATGATTTAAAGAAGGTTGTCAAAATAATCTTGTTCGTCTCCCTGATTGCGACTGCTATTGTTTACTTACAATTTGTTACCGGGAATTATTACATATTGCAGCGTAACGACGCTTTGGCAGTTGATGATATAGATTTCAATGATTGGTATTTGAGTGCTACCGAGGATAGTTTTTTATTTAATTTTATTGGAATCAATATCAAGGGGCCGATACCACCCGTTGGTTTAAATTATTTTAAATTCGGATATTCTGAGAAAATTATTGTAGCTCTTTCTCTTTCTCTTGCATTATTTAAATTTCGAAAGAGTAACAAACGATATGTTTATTTCCTTTTTTTCTTTTTGATTCTAATTGCAACATTACTGACCGGGAGCAGAAGTATCTTATTAGCTTTTTTATTTATTTTATTGATCATACATTTATTTTATAGAAACAAACTTAGATGGAACTTTATGTTGATTATAATACTTTCTTTTTTTCTGGTAACTTATTTAATTGGTCCTTTATTATCAATAATTAATTTAGAAGAATTTGGAACTTTAGCTGGTCGTATATTCTATATGGAAGATTTTTTCAGCTTTATTGCGAAACACCCCCGTGTTCTTTTCGCAGGGAGTAGTCCTGATGAATTTATTAAAGTATCTGGCGCAAATCAGCCTCCTCATCATTTTTTTGCTTTTGGAATTATATTCGATGGAATAATTGTAACATCTATTTTATTTTTTTGTTTTTATAAATTGCTAAAAAAAACCAGGAATTTTAGGACTAAGGATCCTGAAATCCTGGCGATTGGCTTTGGTTTATGGGCTAGTCTTTTTGGCTATGTTTTTATTTATGGACAAACTTCTTATTTAACATGGTCAATCCCTCATAATATGTTTTTTTGCATAATAACCGGATTGCTCATTGCAACTTATAAAATAAGTAATAGAAATTGGCCTGAAGCTGAACTTAAGTATTCGTTGGGAAATATTAATTAGAAGATTGGCAGGGCTGAAAATATAGTAGATATCATAGAATTAAGAATAGTATGGGAAAACTTGATTTACTAAACTCAGTGCTTCATAAAATAGGCTTTGAATTAGCGAGATATAATAAAGGAATCAATGGAATATTGAGGCGCGGTGCAATCTTTGAAAAATTTAATATTGACTTGATCATTGATGTTGGTGCCAACACTGGCTTATATGGAAAAGAGTGTCGACAAAGCGGATATAAAGGGCAATTAATTTCTTATGAGCCATTAACCAATGCGTTTGAAAAATTGATCCGGAACATAAAAAATGATCCTGCGTGGAAAGCTTACAATTTTGCCTTAGGATCAGAAAACAGCAAGCAACTTATAAATGTTTCTGCCAATTCGCATAGCAGCTCAATTTTAGAGATATCAGATACACATACCAACGCTGAAACAAGTGCTTCATATATTGGAAAGCAGGAGATTCAAATTAAGACACTTGATTCTGTTTTTGATGATATTAAAGGGAAGTCCAGAGAAATATTTCTAAAAATAGATACTCAGGGGTTTGAATTAAATGTATTGAAAGGTGCCGCAAATTCATTAAGCAAAATTCATACTGTACAATTGGAGATGTCTTTACAATCATTATATATCGGGCAGCCGCTTTATAAAGACGTAATGGCTTTTTTGCATTCTAATGATTATACACTCCTTGATGTTGAACCGGGATTTGCGGATTCAAATACAGGTTCATTGCTTCAGTTTGACGGGATTTTCCGCAAGTCTAAATTTATAAAATAGACATTCAGGGAAAGCTTAAACCAGTGGATTGAAAATTTTGTAGTGTGATTTTTATTATCATCTCGGTATATAATCGGAAAGAATTAACGAGTAATTGCCTTAGCAGTTTACAAAGACAGACATATAAATATTTTGAAACAATTATTATTGATGACGGTTCAACAGATGGAACTTCAGAGATGATTTGTGAGAAATTTCCTGGTGTGCATATTTTGAAAGGGGATGGAAATCTATGGTGGGCAGGGGCTACTAATGTAGGAATTGAATATGTTTTAAGAGACAGGAAAGCCAATGATTCTGACTATATCCTCACATTAAATAATGATTTGGAAGTTCCCGAAAAATATCTTGAAACTCTTGCTTATAATGCCTCAGTCTATAAAAGATCAATACTGGGATCGGTCTCTGTTGATATAACCAGTCCTGATCGGATGAATTTTTGTGGAATATCATGGAATGAGTTTACTGGAAAATGTCATGAAAAAGCAAAAGATTATAAATATTTATACCAGGAATTGATCGGTCAAAGGCAAATAATAGATTCAGATATGCTTCCGGGCAGAGGTACATTCATGCCAATTGGAGTTTTTAATGAAATTGGATTATATGACTCCACTAACTTTCCTCAATACGCTGCGGATGAAGATTTTTCATTGAGAGCCAGAAGAAATGGATGGAAATTGATAATTCCTACTGACACATATCTTAAAAGTCACATTACCGCAACAGGTATAAACATGGAAAATGTTCAGTTTAGTTTACGCTATTACAAACAGTTATTTTTTTCAATTAAATCGCCGTTAAACCTGAAAATCAGATACAGATGGGCAATGAAGAATACACCACTGAAAATTTTCTATTTTCTTCTTGAATGTTCGAGATTGTTTATTTCAGTTTCTTTTAAAACAATTAAAGTAATTCTAAATTAGCAAATGCTTCAAATAGTGACTTTTTTTTGAAGCGAAAACTGCACTGAAATTGACTAGAATGGGGTAGTGGATATTGTTCTTTTTAAAATTTTATAAAAATAATGAGATCAAAATTTCTTTTTTTTAAACGCATTTGGATTTTTAGTTTTCTCTACAGATTATATTTTGCTTCCAGCTATTTCAATAAAAAATACTGGCAGATATTCAAATGGGGGTTTACATCTAACGAAACTACTAATTTCACGTACGATCTCACTGATGAAAATTTACTTTATTTAGCACATACAGTTGCACTTGTTCTCAATAAGACGCCAGGAGAAATAAAGACGTACATAGACGAGTTAAATAATGACCTCGAATTAAAAAATCACATTTTTACAGTTACAGCGAAAAGCTCTTTAAAGAAATATGCTGATAAAGAAATTCATTTTGCCAAAAGGCTGGGATGGTACGCTTTTGCAAGGGCTATCAAACCTAAGTTAATTGTAGAAACAGGTGTTGATAAGGGATTAGGTTCTGTAGTATTATGTAGTGCATTACTTAGAAACAAAGCCGAAGGATTTGAAGGGGAATATATAGGGACCGATATTAATCCCAAAGCCGGATATCTTTTGCAGAGTAAATATGCCGCGGTTGGTAAAATAATGTATGGCGACTCAATAGAATCGTTAAAAACCATTAGTGATAATATTGATTTATTTATTAACGATAGTGATCACTCTGCTGAGTACGAGTACCGGGAATATAGGACCATTAAAGAAAAAATTTCTGGGAAAACAATATTATTAGGAGATAACTCTCATGTTACTGATAAACTTGCTTTGTTTGCTTTAGAGGAAAAAAGAAAATTTGTGTTCTTTAAGGAAAATCCAAAAAATCATTGGTATCCTGGTGCTGGCATAGGAATTTCATTTAGTTAATAAAGGAATAATGATTTAAATTGATATTCCTGTTTTTATTCGAAAGGAACTTTCATATAATTGCAAAAGAAATCTTCTCGGTTAAACATATACAAATAAAAATCATCATTGTGGATATGGATCAATGGATGAGACAAATGATTTGACTACCAAAGCATTCCTTGAAGCTATTTTTATAGGACTCAATACCTGATCACACAGGAGATAAAAAATTAAAATCCGTAAATTGAAAGAGGTTATAATCATTCAAAGAATATTTCCAGACTACCAAAAACCGATATTAGATGCTGTTTATTTAAAGAGTAAGTTTACTCTTTTGCATAGCAGCAATAAATCGGGTATAAAACAAGTCTGCTCACCATATTCTAAACAAATAAGTAAATGGAACTATTGGAAAGGGGATACTCATTTATTTCTTCATGTTTTCGGTTATTTAAGAAAAAACAAACCCAAAATAATTGTTCATGAATTAGCAGTAGGCATTTTGTCACTTCCGCTCGTATTGCTGGCAAGAAAAATATTGGGGTATAAGTTTGTTCTCTGGGGGCATACTTATAATCGCAAGATTGGGTTTAACCCCCAAAAAAACCTGAGTGATAAATATAGATTATGGCTGCAAAGAAGAGCAGACGCTATTATAACCTATTCTAATAGCGAGAAAGAGGAACTAATTAATTGTGGAATTGATAAAAATAAAATCTTCCCTGCGCTCAATACTCTGGCTACGGATAAATTTTTACCAATAAGAAACAGCCTGGAGAAAATTGGCAAAGAAAATATTAAGCAAAACCTGGGTTTTGCACACAAGTTTAACCTGATTTTTATTGGTCGTCTGAATGAAGATAAGTGGCCGCAATATGCGATTGAGGTACTCAATATATTACTTAAAGAAAAATCCCTTTCAATCGCTTTGCATTTTGTAGGTTCGGGTGCGATGGAAAAATCGTTATTGGAATATTCAAATAGCCTTGGTTTACAAAACAATGTTTTTTTTTATGGTGAGATTTACGATGAAAATAAATCGGGTCAATTGCTTTTTGCATCTGATATGATGATTATGCCTGGATATGTGGGGTTGTCAGTAAATCATGCGTTTTGTTTTGACTGTCCCGTAATTACTTTCGAGACCATTAACCATGTACCGGCTCATTCACCTGAAATTGAATATATTATTCACGGAAAGACAGGATTTATTGTCAAACACAAAAGTATTGAGGATATGGCCGAAATTATTCATAATTATTTATGTGATGGACAATTGAAAAAAGAAGTCAAAATTCATATTCGAAACATGATTGAAAATGTTTGTCCTATGGAAAAACTAATCAGTGAGTATATTAATGCAATTAATTACGTTTCTAAAAATTGAGAAGGGATGGCCTATAAAATAAACCTACAAACATTTACAGATGCCAGGGGTAATTTGACTGTAATTGAGAAAATCATCCCTTTTGATATAAAACGGATATTTTACATCTATGGCGTTGACTCTTCTGTGAGAGGCGGGCACAGGCATCATACAACGATACAGGCTGCAATTTGTTTAAAAGGGAGTTGCACTATTTATTGTAATGACAACATGGGAAAATCCATCTTTGAATTAAATGCACCTTGTCAATGTTTAGTTCTGGAACCTCGTGACTGGCATACCATGTATAATTTTTCGGCTGATGCTATCCTGATGGTACTGGCTTCTGAATACTTTGATCAAAACGATTATATTTTTGAACCTTACGGAAATGATTGAATACGAAAATTTAGCTAAATTAAATGCACCTTTCTTTGATGAATTTCAAAATGAGTTTAAAAAAGTTTTATACTCAGGATGGTACATCCTCGGCAGTAAGGTTAGCGAGTTCGAAAATGATTTTGCCATCTATAATAATTCTAAATATTCCATTGGTGTGGGGAACGGATTGGATGCACTAATCCTTGCAATCAAATCATTGGATATTGAACCGAATTCCGAAATACTTGTTCCCTCCAATACTTACATAGCTACCATACTTTCAATTATTCATAATAATTGCAAACCAGTATTGGTAGAGCCCGACATCGCAACATATAATATGGATCCATCCAAAATTGAGGAAAGAATTACAGCCAAGACCCGGGCTATACTTGTTGTTCATCTATATGGTAAAATTTGTGCGATGGATAAGATAATTGAAATTGCCAGGAAACATAATTTATACGTTATCGAGGATTGTGCACAATCGCATGGAGCAATGCTAAAAAATAGAAAAGCCGGAACTTTCGGAGATTTAAATGCCTTTAGCTTTTATCCAACCAAAAACCTGGGCTCATTGGGAGACGCCGGCGCTATTGTCACTGATTCGGAAAAATTAGCCGAAAAAGTTGCTGTCTTGCGTAATTATGGATCCTCAAAAAAATATTACAATCAGGTTGTTGGATTCAATTCCCGGTTAGATGAACTGCAGGCTGCCTTTTTGTTGGTTAAATTAAAACACCTGGATCAGATCAATCAACATAAAAGAAGTTTAGCGTCACTATATCTCAAATATCTAAAGGACGATTATGTAAAACCTTTTACGCATCCGGATTATTATGATGTATATCATATATTTAATATAAGACATCCACAACGCGATAGACTAAAACAATACCTCTTAAAACATGAAATAAAAACAGAAATTCATTACCCGGTGCCGCCTGTAAAACAAAAAGCCATGGAAGGAATTTTTGAAAATGCGATTGTTACGCCTGTGGCAGATGAGATACATGATACAACTTTAAGTTTGCCTATTTCTTATTTTCATACGGAAGAGGAAATATTCCGGGTTATAGAAATTCTTAATCAGTTTTAAAAAAAATCAGTTGAGACATTTTTGCACGTTATTTAATTCTGCCTATCAGTTTCATTCCCAACTATTATACGAGTCGATATGTGAGAATGATAATATAGATAATTTACAATTCTACTTTTTCTGTTTTGACGAGGACAGTTTCAACTATTTCAAAAATTTAAACTTAAGAAACGTTAACCTTATTTCCCTCGAAGAGCTTGAAAATTATCTTCCTGAATTAAAGGAGGAAAAACCTAAGCGAAGTTTAGCTGAATATTTTTTTACATCTACTCCGGCAATATGTAAGTATGTACTCGGAAATTATTCCACAGTAACTGAAATTGTTTATTTAGATGCGGATCTCTTTTTTTTTCAATCTCCGGAAATCTTATTTACAGAAATCGGCGAGTCATCGATTTCAATCATTCCCCACAGGTTTAATTTTCTTAATTACTTTAGAAATATTTACGGGTATTATAATGTCGGATGGGTTTCTTTTAAAAGAGACCGGAACGGGATCGGGTGCCTAAACAAATGGTATAAGGACAATCTTAAATGGTGCTTTGATAAGCTTACTTTCAGGAAATATGCTGATCAGAAATATTTGAATTATTGGACAAGAGATTTTAGTAACGTCTGTGTTATAAAAAACAAAGGAGCAAATGTTGCACCTTGGAATGTAGGAAATCATAAAGTCGTTTTAAGAGACGTGACCATATGTATTGACGATATACCGTTGATTTTTTATCATTTCGCCAGCTTAAAGTTTATAGATAATGGTTACTATACTACTGTTTCATCATATTTTTCTTTTGTTACTTCGGAAATTAGTAGACTTATTTACTATCCCTATATTATACGTTTGCATAAGCTGGGTTTTATGCCACGACTTAGTGTTAGGCTGAACAAAAACCCGATAATTAGAAGGATGCGAAAAATTGTCAGACATCTTTGTAACGATCATATTATAATTGACGATTGACAGCAAAAAAAAATTGCAAAAACCATAGCAGTAACTGCCTGCAATTTTAAATTATGAATAGTCATCTAAAAATATTGGGCAATAAAATAGACTGTTTCAAAGGATATCCGGAACTGTACAAAAGCGTACTTGAAAACTATAAATCGGGTAACGTTCAAAGAGGTTATGTAACTGTGAATAACGTTCACACTATGATGGTAGGATTCTGGGATGCATCTTTCCAGGCTATAATCAATAAGGGATATTTATCAATACCTGATGGAAAACCATTGGAGATCGTCGGAAGGTTGAAAGGAAATAAAGAAATTTCAAGATTGTTTGGGCCCTCAGTTATGGAAAAATTTATTGACTGGGGAAGGAGCGATGGTCTTTCACATTTCTTTTTCGGCAGTTCAGAAATTACCTTAATGAAATTAAAGGAGGTAATTGAAGTTAAATATCCAGGAGCTAAAATTGCTGGTATGCTTTCTCCACCATATAGGCCAGCTGAAGAATGGAATCATGAGGAATTTATTCAAAAGATAAATACTGCAAGACCTGACTTTATTTGGGTGGGCTTGGGAGCACCTAAGCAAGAGTGGTGGATTCATGATCATTACAAGAAAATTGATAATGGTCTTTTGTTTGGAATAGGTGCTGGCTTTGATTACCTGGCTGGAAATACGAGCCACGCCCCTGCATGGATGAAGAAATTTGCGTTGGAGTGGCTTTATCGCCTTATTCAAGAGCCTGGCAGATTATGGAAACGCTACCTCAAAACAATTCCGCAGTTTATTTTTTTTGGTTTGCTTGAACTGTTGGGTGTAAAGTTTAGATAAATATAGATTGGTGCGTTATATCCGGATTAAGCTGATTCCCATAGTTTATTCAGTTCAATTTTTGAATCTCATCTGCGTCATCACATTTTTTACAGAGACCTGTTATAAATAATAGAATGAGCCTAAAAGACCTTCTCCCACCCATTGTATTGGATTTCATCCGCAAAAACCGACGAGTCGTAAAATATGATAGCTACGAAGAAGCACTTTCTCATTGTAAGGCGAATGCTTACCAAAATGAGGAGTTATGCAACATAATTGCTGATAAAACTCTCATTCATATTGAATCATTAAAGAAGATAGCAATTACGCAGAATCCAACGACAGTTTATCTGGCCTTTGCATTAAACTATTTTACAAATGCTTATTGTAAAAAAAGTGTTACTGTTCTTGATTTTGGCGGTGCTTGCGGTGCACATTATTATGAAGTAAGAGGCATAATTCCACGAGCAATTTCGTTGAAGTGGGTTGTCGTTGAAACAGAACCAATGATTCGATCAGCCGTCAGTCGGGGATTTGCAAAGGGCGAATTAAGCTTTATGGCTCAAATAGAAAATATCGAAAAGCCAATCGATTTTGTTCATAGTTCCTCGGCACTACAATATGTATCTGCACCATATGATTTCCTGAAAAAGCTGGTGAATGTCAGTCCCAAAATGATCCTATTCAACCGGATGATGTTCAATAAAAGCAATTACGATATAATTACAATTCAGAGATCTTTACTTTCTTCTAATGGACCCGGGAAATTACCGCCGAAATATATAGACATGCCAATTATGTATCCACATACAACCATGGCTATTGATAAGATGAATTCGGTGATGACTCATAGCGGGTATGAATGTTTGTCTGAGTTTGATGAGCCATCTGGGAGGTTCTCATTAGGGAAGGAGGAGATTTTGGGGAAAGGGCTATTGTTTATCAAAAGATGACTTTGTCTGTTGAAAAATGCTTGAACAATTTATATTATATAGCATATTGAACTTATTTGGATTTACGTTTGAATATTTCGAAGTGTAATAATATTTTACCAACACCGATCTTGAATAGTACTTATAATCTGGAAACGGTAAATAGGTTTTTCTGTCAATCCAGAGCAACGTTCCTTTAATAATGTATGTCATACCAAAAAATTAAAATGATGACTAAGATCAATTAAAAAACTTATTCGCATTTTTT
>DASRRA010000158.1:0-7078 GCA_035696085.1 Bacteroidia bacterium
AATACTTCTCAATAGGGAAGCCGGTTCGTTATCAAGATGAAAAGAATACGGTTTTCTCAGGTAAATGTCATACTGTGAAACAAGCAGTTTGCCCGCAATTTCATTTGATAAATCGGTTTGATACCTGGACAGGTAATAAAAACAAATGTTTTTCAGAATAAATACACCGATAACAGCCAGCAATAAATAAAAAAAGAATTGATTAACGGATTCACAGTGCATGATTGAATAACTTGAGGACAATAACCAGTTGGAATGAATAATTTCAGGATTTAACAAAATATTCAATACCGGTAATAACATGGAAATGCCTATTATCTCCACGATAGAAATCAATAAGGAAATAGGTACAAGTTTATAAATAGCTTTTATAACATATGGAGGAAAATCATTCTTTATCTTAGAAAAAGTGTCGGAAATGAGCATATGAAGCTAAATTATTCATTGAAGGTTTGGCCGCATCAAAGCTAATGATATTTTCGAATTTCAATAAAATTTAAAAGAAAACATGTTTGAAAATAAATTAATATATTTGTTCCTATGGGTACTACTTCTACACTAAAAAAGATGGTTGTTCATCTTGTTTTTATTTTAGCTACTTCATTTTCGTTAACAGCACAAAATCAGGTAGGGTTAGTAAGCCCTTCAGCAACAGCTGTTTTGAATGATACCACTGTGAGGTTTGACTGGGATCCTCTTTTAACAGCTACCTCTTATCAATTTCAACTTTCTTCCAACCTCTCATTTTCAAGTGTTTTAAAAGATACCACACTGGCTGAAAGCAGTTTGAGTATACCCGGATTTTCTGTCGGAAATTATTATTGGCGTGTAAGAGCCATTATCGGCGGATCACCTGCCTCTTGGTCCAAAGTAAACGATTTCAAAATCATTTCTTTAAAAGCGATAACCTCCTTAAAAATGTGGTGGGACTCCAGTGATAGCCTTGTTGTAAACGCAAGTAACCAGGTTCAACGCTGGGGTGACAAATCTGGTAATAATAATTATGGATTTCAGCTAACGGCGAATGCTCAACCCATAAAAGTAGATAGTGTGTTAAATAATAAACCGGTACTTACCTTTGATGGGAAATTACAATCATTAGTTACCAACCCCTTTAATTACAGTCAGCCCAATACTTTTTTTATGATTTTTAATAAAAAATTAAGCACCTATAATAATTATATGTGTGATGGAGGTGGAGCGAATCAATTCAGGTTAGGTACAGTTGGAGGAAATCAATATGTGTTTTATGCAGGTGATTTTTTTAACATCGGAAATGCCGGACCAGATGGCTATAAAATGTTTACCTTGAGAGAAAATGGACCGAAATCATTTTGCAGAAATAATTTTGCTTTGTTGGGCTCAGGTGATCCGGGAGCGAATGTAATGAAAGGATTCACACTTGGAGCATTTGGTATACCGGATACAGATCCGGATTCACACGCGGAAATGGATGTGGCAGAGGTTATTTTATTTAATGATACACTTCCTTTGGCGCAAATGATTGATATCGAGAATTACCTTCGTTATAAATATGCACCTCCGGTTTCTTTAGGTAAAGATGTTATTCAAAAAAATTCATTTTGCCCGGTTAAGCTTAGTCCGCAAGGAAGCTATGCTTCCTATTTATGGAGTACCGGAGCAACAACCAAAACAATTACTGTATCTGCATTAGGAAGCTATTGGATTAAAGTAACGGATAAATTCGGTTTTACTTCTTCGGACACAATCAAGCTGCTATCCTACCCAGTTATCAATACGATTAGTGATAGTGTATCTATATGTGAAGGAGATTCTGTCGTATGGAATACAGGGTTGAATAAAAAAGATTTTACATTTTTATGGACAAGCGGAACAACAGACTCTTTAATTGCAATCAAGCAGGCAGGTACCTATTTTGTAACGGTCTCCGATAAATTTGGTTGTAATAAACCATCCAAAAGCACAAAGGTGACGA
Source organism: Bacteroidia bacterium (assembly GCA_035696085.1). Classification (GTDB taxonomy): domain Bacteria; phylum Bacteroidota; class Bacteroidia; order 2-12-FULL-35-15; family 2-12-FULL-35-15; genus 2-12-FULL-35-15. The sequence goes on from DASRRA010000158.1 coordinate 1,958, forward strand.
TCGATAATTATCCTTCACTTGTTTCCTTAGGCAATGATACAGCCTTCTGCTCCGGTAATAAAATTGCATTGGTGGCGGGTGCCTCACAAACTGTCTCTTATTTGTGGAATGATAACTCCACCGGTAATTCACTGATCATTACTGCTACCGGACAATATTCGGTGATTACAAAAAGCCTGCATTGCACAGCAATGGATACAATCAATATTACTGTTTCCGGAAAGGCACCAATGGCAGATTTTTCAGCCAACTCAACTTGCTTGGGAGCTGTAAATACATTTACAGATTTGTCTGTTCCTCCTGCCGGAGAAAGTATTTCGCTATGGAAATGGGATTTTGGAGATCTCCAGACATCCAATTCACAGAATGTAACGCATGCATATGCTGATACTGGAACCTACGTAGTAAAGCTTACCGTAACAACACCTTCAGGCTGCGCTGCTGTCGAAACCAAAACAATACATGTATATCCAAATCCTAAACTGGATTTTACAACTTCCTTGACATGTAATGAAATTGCTGTTCAGTTTACAGATAAATCAACTGCATTTGGTTATCCAATTACACAATGGAACTGGAGCTTTGCGGATCCCTCAAGCGGAACATCCAATAGTTCTGTAAAACAAAATCCCACACACAACTTTGCAAATGCAGGAGTATATCTCGTGAAGCTGGTGGCAAAAAATTCAAAGGGTTGTGTTGATTCTACGACAAAAAATGTAACAATCAATCCAAGACCAATCACGGATTTTGACTACTCCATTCCTTGTAAAGGACAAACGGTTTCATTTACAGATAAAACCACTTTACCTTCAGGAACTACAAACGTTGCCAATTACTGGAACTTTGAAACAGGAACTTCTACCTTACTCAACCCCCAACAAGTATTTTCGTCGAATGTATCCTATACGGTGTTGCATATTGTAACAGCAAGCAACGGTTGTAAAGATTCTATGATTAAAACGATCGATGTACATGCTGCACCGACTGCAAGATTTGCCAGTTCAACCGGATGTGTTGGATCACCAACAGCTTTTACTGATCAATCACTCATTTCTTCCGGAACAATTACCGGATGGAAATGGACTTTTGAAGATATCGGAAATTCAACTGTGAAGAATCCTTCGTATAACTTCACGAAAGCAGGAAATGCAACCGTAAAGCAAGTTGTTATTTCTGATTTTGGTTGCAAAGATTCAACAACGAAAACAATTGTTATCTATCCAAAACCTACAGCGCGGTTTACAGTTAGTCCGGATTATGGGAATCCCGGACAGTTGGTGAAGTTTACAAATACGAGTTTGAATGCTGTAACCTATATCTGGGATTTTAATGATAATAGCTCAAGTACACTTGCGAATCCCTCACACGTTTACAAAGATACAGGAATTTATCGTCCTATGCTTGTTGCCGTGAGTACGTATGGTTGTAAAGACACCGTGAAGAGTAAGGTGACTATTTTAAAACGTTTCCTTGATGTGGCCATTACCAATACGCTTGCTACTGTTCAAAATGGCGGCGGCATGTTGTTGAATGATTACCTGAATGTACATGTGGACCTTCTGAATAAAAGCACATCCGACATCTTCACATTGGATTTGTATATGGAAACAAATGATGGCCCTGGCATAAAAGAAACATGGACGGGTAAGTGGCTAAAAGGAGATGTGTTGAGTTATGATTTCAAAACAACGCCAAACTTAAAAGAAGGTGGTCACTTTGTATGCGTATATGCAGTGAATCCAAATGGGGTTGCAGATGAAGTTCCTATGGATAACAAGTTGTGCAAGGCATTGGATGAAAGTGAGTTTGAAGTACTCCCACCGTATCCCAACCCAACCGAAGATAAATTACTGCTTTCTTTAATCATTCCAACCAAAGGTGAATTGAGCATCATGACGTATAATTCACAGGGAGAACCAATGAGACCAGTTTATTCCGGAAGTATTGCACAAGGGTTGCAAGTGATAACAATTGATACGCAAGGATTTGCAGTAGGATTGTATATCTGCAAAGTGGAGCTGGATGGAAAAATAATTATCACCAAATTTTTCAAAAAATAAATTGAGCAAGATGACATTGGTATTTGCTACAGGCAATCAAAATAAAGTAAAGGAAATTCAAGCGTTGATTCCTGCATCGATTAGGTTATTGGGATTAACAGATATTGATTGCAAAGAAGAGATACCGGAAACACAGGCCACCATAGAAGGAAACGCCGCTCAAAAAGCATTTTATGTGTTTGAAAAATATCACTACAACTGTTTTGCAGATGATACCGGTTTGGAAATAGATGCATTGGATGGACGACCAGGAGTTATGTCTGCACGTTATGCCGGAGAAGCCAAAGATGCCAATGCCAATATGGATAAAATATTGAAAGAGTTGTATCTTGAAAGCAACCGTTCCGCACGTTTCAAAACGATTATTTCTTTGGTTGTGGATGGAGAAGAAATGCAATTTGAAGGTGTTGTGGAAGGGACTATCCTAAAGGAAAAGAGAGGTAGTAAAGGTTTTGGATACGATCCAATTTTTTTACCAGATGGAAGTGACCGTTCTTTTGCAGAAATGGATATAGCTGAAAAAAATGAAATCAGCCATAGGGCATTGGCGGTGAAGAAGCTGGTGAAGTACCTGAACTCAGTGAATGTGTAAATGCTAAAGGTTTTGAAACCTTTAACATTTTTCAATTAATTATCATCCTTGTTTTTGACTGCAACAACAACGACTTCCGACCCCTCGCTCTTGCTTTCCACACTTGCTCTCTTCCTGTTGTTTCCTTTATTGATAAAATAAACTCCTCCAACGGTTGCGATAAAGGCAAGTCCGGTAATTCCTGTTAACCTTTCATTCAAAACAATCATCCCGAGTATGAGTGCAATGAACGGATTGATATACGCATAAACAGAAACCAGTTCTACTTTTAAACGCTCGATGGCATACAGGTAACACATAAATGGAATGATGGAACCAAACATTACCAGGTATAACAAGGACCATACGCCTTCCGCAGAAATGGCATTTAAACCGCTGTAGTCTTCCGTAACGAATGAAGTGATGAGTAAGGCAATTCCTCCACTTGTAAATTGTATGGCTGAGTTGACAAATGAATTGGTGCGAAAAGTATTTACTTTCATATAAACTGTTCCAATGGCCCAGGAGAAGGATGCGGCAAAGCTGGCGATGATACCCCAGAAGTATCCTGAATTAGCGAGGTCAGCAAGGTTGTCCCTAAACATCAGCACAATTCCTAATGCGCCCAATGATAAACCGATCAAGGTTTGTTTGCCCACACTCGTTTCTTTCCCGATCCCAAAATTAATGGCTGTTACATAAATCGGCATGGCCGATACAATGAGTGCGGCCAAACCGCTAGGGATGTATTTTTCAGCCCAGGTGATGATGCCGTTTCCTAAAAAAATCATCAGTAGTCCTGGAAGTACCTGTTTGAAAATATCCCTCCTGGTTAGTTTTATTTTCTGTTTTAAGAAAGGGAGCACAGCCCACAACAAAGCACCGGCAAGTAATTGCCTTACACCGGAAAACAAAAAAGGAGGAATGGTAACAATACCAATTTTAATAACAAGATAAGTGGTGCCCCATAAGATGCAGACCACAGCTAATGCAAGTAATGCTTTTGATTCAGTTTTCATAATTTTTCCAAGCCCATTTTAATATTTGCTCTTTTATAAACGCCTTGTTCCAACGGTAATTCTACAAATCCCATTTTCTTGTAAATAGCAATTGCATTCGCAAGTTCACGCTGAGAGTATAAAATCAATTCGTTGGCTTTTAGCTTTTTTGCTTCCTTGATGGCGGCTTCACATAATAACTTTCCGGCACCATGACCGCGAAGCTTTTTATCAACGGCCATTTTGGTTAATTCATATACACCTGGTTTTGTCAATTTCAGCGCAACGGTCCCAATAATTTGATTTTCATGCTCTGCAAATAAAATGGAGCCGCCCGGCTTTAGAATAGCTTCTTCCGGATTTTCCAATACGTACTTATCAATAGGCTCCACCACAAAGTATTCTTCTAACCAGGATTTGTTGAATTGATCAAAGTAAACGGCATACTCCGGTTTAAAAGGAATGATGCGTGTGTTTTCTGGTGTGTATTTAGACATGAGATCTGAGATTTGAGACGTAAGATTGAGATTTAAAGTCGAAGATAAATGAAGCGCTTTAAGTTTAGCGTCTCAAATCTCACGTCTCATTTCTACATCTGATTTTCACCACAAAGATCGAGGGAAAAAAATTAGGAGTACAGATACAATTTTTGTAATTTTGATAGGTACAGTTTAAAATTACCTGCGTTTATGAAAACAGCTTCCATCCAAAAAGAAGAACTCATCTATGTTAGAATTGCCAACAACTTAGAACACCAGATTAATAATGAGGTGATCAAATTGGGAGATAAACTTCCTTCCATTCGTGAGATGTGCAGGGAGCATGGCGTCAGCAAAAGCACTGCCTTGCAAGCCTATTATATGTTGGAAGGAAAGGGGCTAATTGAATCCCGCCCTCAATCAGGATATTATGTATGTTACTCCAACAAACGTTTTCCGAAGAAACCGGAAACAACACAACCGGTTTACGCAGCAGAAGTACAGGATACAGAAACCATCATCAATAAAGTATATGCAGAAATAGGAACTAAAAAGAATATCAATTTTGCATTGGGTGTTCCGGCTGCGGGTTTACTTCCCGTTGCAAAATTAAATAAAGCGCTGACCCATGCTATTCGGTCATTGGATGGAGGAACGGAATACGGTCTTATACAAGGCAATGAAAAACTACGCCGGCAAGTGGCCCGTGGTGCCTTTACCTGGGGAGGGAAATTGGATGAAGATGATGTTGTTTCTACAGCAGGATGTATGAATGCCTTATCCTTTTGTTTGCTTTCATTGGTTCAGAAAGGTGATACCATCGTTGTTGAAAGTCCGGTTTATTTTGGTATTCTTCAATTGGCGCAAAGCCTGGGTTTAAAAGTGATGGAGCTGCCTACCAATCCCACCACCGGTGTTGAAATTGAAGCGCTGCAAAAAGCACTTCAAACAAAAAAGATAAAACTCTGTTTGCTGATCAGTAATTTTAATAACCCGCTGGGGAGCTGTAT
>DASRRA010000159.1:0-1528 GCA_035696085.1 Bacteroidia bacterium
GGCGCGCGAATCTCAGGAAGAAGTTTCTGATAACGTCAGACTTAATCTGGGACTAGGTGCAGGTTTGGATTATGGAGGTTTTGGCGCGCGGTTAACCCTGATGACAAGTGAGAAGTTCGGAATTTTTGGAGCGGTCGGTTATAATTTAGTGGGTGCCGGATTTAATGGAGGTATAAACTATAAATTTAGTCCGGGTAAAAGAACCTGCCCGGTAATCGGAGCCATGTACGGATACAATGGTGTCATTAAAATTGTTGACGGTGTGGAGGCAAGTAAAACATATTATGGACCTTCCTTCAGTATGGGACTTGAAGTAAAGTCGAAAAAGAAAATCAATAATAATTTTTGGAGTTTTGCGCTATTAATTCCAATACGTCCCAGTGAATTTGACGCTGATATCAACAGGCTTAAGAACAGCGGCTATGATGTTTCCGAGCCGTTGCCAATTGCTTTTAGCATAGGGTTACATTTTGGAATGAAGTAGGGAGAATTTAGAAAAGCTATCGCCCCAAATAAAAATTAAACCGAGCCTGAATGACAAGGTTCAGGCGAGGCTGGCCTGCAATAAATTTAGAGATGTTCAACGAGCCAGAAGTATAGTCGCCTATCATTTTTCCAATATCCATTCTTAGAAAAAGGAAATCAACTTTTTCCGTAAAGGAATGACCATACTGCGCATTCAATGAAAACCATCCTTCCCAATCTTTTAAAACAATAACAGCGGGGAATGCCATAATCAGGTTCTTATATTTCTAGTCTTTCGATGGATCTTCAGAAACAGGAAAGCCATCACTGCTTCCCTGACTGTTTACTGGGCTGAGAGAGAATTGGTATTTAATTTCTGGGTAAAAGGATACTTCTGGAATAGGACTAAAGGAGAATATGACTCCGGGTTTATACAGCCACGCGCCCGCGCCACGTCCAAGTTGATATTCACCAGTAGGTGCTGATAATTCGAGATAGGGTGAGATGTGCTGTAGTCCCGGTCCACCAACTTTTTTATTGAATGCATTGAGCATATACAACATCTTGATATCACCAATGCCGGTGGTGTTTTCATAACCGCCATAATCGCCATTGAAAATGTTATGATAAAATGGAATGCTTAGTCCTGTAAGATGTCTCTCTCCAATTCCGTAGAAATATCCGGCTTGAAGTGAGTAGAAAGTTGCATTTTCAAAAAATTCGTACGACTCAGCCGATAACTTAAAATAGCTTCTAATATAGGATGGGTTAGATGCTTCGTAAGCGGTTGGTTGACTTTGGGAATTTACTTGTTTGCAAATAAATAAAATCAGAAGGATACAAAGCACATTTTCTAATGCTCCTATTTTTGAGAAATTCATTGTCGAGGGGTTTTACAATGTATTCAATTTAGATATTAACCCATTATGACCCGTTTCTAGTATCTCAAGCTTGTACTTTTTTACTTTTTTAAGGAGTATTTCCATATTTTTTTCCGTGATGATTTTATCGTGCTTACCAAGCACCAGCGTAAGGTTAATGTTATTTGAATTGATGAGGGTAG
>DASRRA010000160.1:0-1546 GCA_035696085.1 Bacteroidia bacterium
GAAAAATCCATCGTTGAAAGTAATACTTTCGTTGGGAGGTTGGGGAGGATGCATGACGTGTTCGGATGTTTTTTCAACACAAGAAGCTCGAAAAGAATTTAGTGAATCGGTGCTCAAACTGAGTCAGTACTTTCATACCGATGGCCTCGATCTGGATTGGGAGTATCCAAGCATTAAGGGATTTCCAGGTCATGCTTTTAAACCGCAAGACAAAGAAAATTTTACCGCTTTGCTAAAACAATTACGCAAAACAATGGGCGCTAAATATGAACTAAGTTTTGCTGCCGGGGGGTTCCAAAAATTTCTGGAGCAATCTGTAAACTGGAGCGAGGTTATGAAAATTTGCGATCGGGTAAACGTTATGAGTTATGACCTGGTTCATGGTTACTCCACAGAAACGGGGCATCACACGGCTCTCTATTCTAATCAATCACAAAAAGAATCAACCGATAATGCGGTTCAATACCTTATTAAAATAGGTGTTCCTCGAAATAAAATTGTGATAGGCGCTGCATTCTATGCCCGTGTTTGGGAGAATGTAGCCCAGAAAAATAATGGATTATATCAATCTGGCAGTTTTAAAATGGGAATTAACTATAAAGATTTTCCGTTCTTATTAAAAGACTTCAAACTTTATTGGGACGAGACCTCGCAAGCGCCTTACGGGTACAATGCCTCCGAAAAATTGTTTGTGACCTATGATGATAAAAAGTCGATTGCATTAAAAACAAAATATGCCATCGACCAACGATTGAATGGAATTATGTTCTGGGAAGTATCACTCGATACCCACCAAGATGGTCTTGTTGATTGTATGTATAATGTGAAGTCGGGTAAATAATTAGCGCAATAGGAGCGCATCAATTGCTCAGCATTTGTGCAATTATTCCTGGCCATACAGAGTTTGTTTTAGGGTTGTCACTTGGTATATTAGGCTACTTATTCATTCCAAAAAGAGTGGTACACAGCTTAAAAAATTGCGTGAAGGTATTCCTCTTAAGTGCTGGAGTGATTTTAGTGTTCACCCAGGTGCTGCCAGCACAATCTGTAAATCAAGAATCAGTTGTACAATATAAAGTTACGTACTGGACTACCGATGACGGTCTTCCCGGAAACTCGTGTGTAAAAATTTTTCAAGATATCGATGGCTTTCTTTGGATGGGAAGTTTCGATGGACTTGTGCGATTTGATGGTACAAGATTCATTACCTACAATAAAGCCAATCTTCTTTCGAGCAATTTTGCGCTTGCCATGACAGGCGATAAGCAAGGTAATTTATGGGTTGGAACAGACCACGGACTATCCCAGTATTATAAGGGCAAGATCGTTGACCTAGCTGATGAGGATCATAATTTTTTTGTAGAAAGCGTGCTCATGGATGAGGAGCAACATAAAGTTTGGATCGGAACACGAAACGCTGGATTTTTTTCGTACGATATCTCTACCAGGAAATACAATAAAATTGAAGGGCCGAAGGATGATGATATTATTAATGACATAATAAAAGATCCGGACGGAAGTCTCTGGGTAGCTGGAGAGAAGAATG
>DASRRA010000161.1:0-9711 GCA_035696085.1 Bacteroidia bacterium
GAACAATTGGGAATTGCTGACATGAAGGAAAAATTTTACACGACGGTAGAAGACCTTCTTGCAAAGCACCCGGAAATTGAAGTAGTTAATATTTGCACTCCTAACGGATTGCATGCAAAACACTCCTTAGCAGCTATAGAATCCGGCAAAAGCATCGTATGCGAAAAGCCGATGGCACTTACAAAAGCAGATTGCGAATCCATTATTTTTAAAGCACTTCAAAAACACAAAACTGTATTTTGTGTGATGCAAAACCGCTTCTCACCACCATCCATGTGGTTGAAACAGATTGTAGAAGAAAAAATCATTGGCGACATTTATATGGTTCAATTGAACTGCTACTGGAACCGTGATGAACGCTACTATAAAAAAGGAAACTGGAAAGGAAATCAAAAACTGGATGGAGGAACGTTGTTTACGCAATTCTCTCACTTTATTGATATCATGTACTGGTTATTTGGAGATATAAAAGATATCCAGGCAAAATTCAACGACTTTAATCACAAAGATTTGACAGAGTTTGAAGACAGCGGATTTGTAAACTTTAATTTCATGAATGGTGGTATGGGCAGTATCAACTATTCCACTGCTGTTTGGAACACCAACCTGGAAAGCAGCTTAACCATTATTGGAAGCAAAGGAAGTGTAAAAGTAGGCGGACAATACATGGATAAAGTTGAAGTGTGCAATATTAAAGATTACACCATGCCGGAATTAGCGCCAACCAATCCTGCAAACGATTACGGTGCATACAAAGGTTCAGCAAATAATCACCACTACATCATAGAGAACGTAATTGATACCATCAAAGGAAAAACAACAATTACTACCAATGCCTTGGAAGGATTAAAAGTGGTGGATATCATCGAACGTATTTATGCTTTGCGTAAAAAAACAAGAAAAAATTAATTTTTAACCACATAAGTCCCTAATTATATGATTCAGAAAATTAAAAATAAGGAAGCAAAGATTGCATTAATCGGTTTGGGTTATGTAGGTTTACCTATCGCCCTGGCTTTTGCTAAAAAAGTAAAAGTAATTGGCTTTGATATCAATGAAGAACGCGTTAAAATGATGCAAAACAAAATCGATCCTTCACAAGAATTGGAAGCGAAAGATTTTGAAGGTTGTGATATCGAATTTACCACATCCATTGATGTATTAAAACAAGCAAATTTTTTCATCGTTGCTGTTCCTACTCCAATTGATGAACATAATCATCCGGACTTGAAACCATTAATCGGTGCCTCTACCTCTGTAGGTAAGGCCTTGAAAAAAGGAGACTATGTCGTTTATGAATCTACCGTATATCCTGGCTGTACAGAAGAAGATTGTATCCCTGTATTAGAGAAAGTATCCGGTTTAAAATTCAAAACAGATTTTAAAGTAGGTTACTCTCCTGAGCGTATCAACCCAGGTGATAAAGAACATACCATCACCAAAATTTTAAAAGTAGTTTCTGGTTGCGATGATGAATCAGCGGATGTAATTGCGGAAACTTACAAAATCATTGTTGAACCAGGTGTTCACAAAGCATCTTCTATTAAAGTGGCAGAAGCTGCAAAAATTATTGAAAACACACAACGCGATGTGAACATTGCATTGATGAACGAATTATCTATTATCTTCAACCGTATTGGAATCAATACATTTGAAGTATTGGAAGCGGCAGGAACAAAATGGAACTTTCTAAAGTTTTCTCCAGGTTTAGTGGGTGGCCACTGTATTGGTGTGGATCCTTACTACTTAACTTACAAAGCAGAAGCATTGGGTTACCATGCACGCGTGATCAACTCCGGTCGTTATGTAAATGACTCTATGGGCTTTTATGTAGCAAAACAAACGGTTAAAAAAATCATTGCTGCAAAGAAAAACTTAACAGAATCACGCATCCTGATCATGGGTGCTACATTTAAAGAAAATGTAAGCGATATTCGTAATTCCAAAGTATCGGATGTCATCAAAGAATTCAAATCTTTTGGTGTACAACTGGACATTGTGGATCCATATGCTTCTTCCGAAGAATTAAAACATGAATATGGTTTTGAATTAACGCCAAAAGCAGGAAAGAACTACGATGCGGTTGTTGTGTGTGTAAATCATAAAGAATATTTAGGACTAGATGAAGCGTATTATAAATCTATTCTGTCAGAAGGTGGAATTGTAGTGGATGTAAAAGGAATCTTGAAAGGGAAAATTAAAAACCTTTCTTATTGGAGTCTTTAATTAGAAGCTATTTTAAAAAGCATGCACAAAGAGCTGGTTTATTATGGCATTACCATGATCATACTGGCGTTGGGGATGATTTATCTGGCATACAAAAGTTCCAGAAGAAGATATTACGAGGATAGAGATTATAAATTAATCATATACTCCATTCTGTCTTTCATTTTGGCATTTATGTTTTTTTTCAAATCATGCCAGTAAATTGAAGATCGTTAAAAATTAATTTTTAAGATGAAAAAAATATTGATCACGGGTGGGGCCGGCTTTATTGGTTCCCATGTTGTACGCTTATTTGTAAACACCTATCCTGATTATCATGTCTTTAATCTTGATAAATTAACTTACGCAGGCAACCTTGCGAATTTAAAAGATATAGAAAAAAAGCCCAACTACACCTTTATAAAAGGTGATATTACAGATGCAGCATTTATTTCTGAATTATTTTCCCTTCATAATTTTTCCGGTGTTATCCATTTAGCAGCTGAAAGCCATGTTGATAGAAGCATAAGTAGTCCGATGGAATTTGTAATGACCAACGTCATCGGAACTGTTAACTTGTTAAATGCGGCAAAAAATGCCTGGAAAGACAATTATGCCGCACATCGTTTTTATCATGTTTCAACGGATGAAGTATATGGTGCATTGGGAGAAACAGGCATGTTTACAGAGTCGACCGCTTACGATCCACACAGCCCCTACTCTGCTTCTAAAGCAAGTTCAGATCATTTTGTAAGAGCCTATCATGACACTTACGGATTAGATGTGGTGATTTCCAACTGCTCCAATAACTATGGTAGCCATCATTTTCCGGAGAAATTAATTCCATTATCGATTTTCAATATTAAAAACAACAAAGCCATTCCAATTTATGGTAAAGGCGAAAATGTGAGGGATTGGCTGTATGTAGAAGATCATGCAAGGGCCATTGATGTGATTTATCACAAAGCAAAAACAGGCTCAACGTATAATGTGGGTGGGCATAACGAATGGACGAACATTGACCTGATCCGCCTGCTTTGCAAAATAATGGATAAAAAATTAAAACGTACTGCCGGTGATTCAGAGAAATTGATCACATTTGTGAAAGACAGAGCCGGACATGATTTGCGCTATGCAATTGATGCCAGCAAATTAAAAAACGATTTGGGATGGATGCCTTCTTTGCAATTTGAAGAAGGATTGGAAAAAACGGTTGATTGGTACCTGGCTAACGAAGAATGGCTTTCCAATGTTACTTCAGGTGATTATACGAAATATTACGAGCAACAATACGTCAAAAGATAATTGTTAATTGTTTGGTGGTATTGTTAAAAATTAGTCTTGTAAAAATCCGCACAATTCGCATTTTTACTGTTATTTTTGATTCAATATGTACGAGACCCCCTTTCACAGCATTGATATATCTTCAAAAAGCTTTTTGGTAACAGGTGGAGCTGGCTTTATAGGTTCCAACATTGTTGAATACCTTCTTACACACAAAGCTAAAAAGATCATTATTTTAGACAACCTATCTACAGGTTCTCAACATAACATTGATTGCGTTCTGGAACAGTTTCCTGAAAATGTAAGAAAAACAGTACAATTTATTAAGGGAAACATTTGTGTTTTGGGAGATTGCCATTTAGCCTGCGAAGGAGTTGATTATATATTTCACCAGGCAGCACTCGGTTCTGTACCACGTTCTATAAAATACCCCATTGCCTCACATACTGTTAATTCAACCGGTTTTATGAACCTGCTGATAGCAGCACATGAAGCAAAAGTAAAACGGGTGGTTTATGCAAGCTCCTCCTCCGTATATGGAGATAGCCCACAACTACCAAAAATAGAAGAAATAATCGGCAACCCACTTTCCCCTTACGCTGTAACAAAGCTCACCAATGAATTGTATGGGCAGGTTTTTGCCAAAGCATATGGCATGGAAATAATTGGTCTTCGTTATTTTAATGTTTTTGGTCCGCGACAAAATCCCAAAGGAGAGTACGCTGCTGCAATCCCTCAATTTATTGGAGCTTTACTGCAAAACAAAGCACCTGAGATAAACGGCGACGGAACCCAAACCCGCGATTTCACATTTGTTTCAAACGCAGTACAGGCAAACGTCAAGGCCATGTTTGCAGAAAATATTAATACGGATGGCGATGTGTTTAATGTTGCTGTTGGAGAACGTATTTCATTAAATGATTTAATTGCACTCTTGCAAAAATTTGCCGGAACTCAACTTAAACAAATACATAAAGAACCCCGTCTTGGTGACGTAAAAGACTCACTCGCTGATATTTCAAAAGCTAAAAAAATTTTAGACTATCATCCGGATGTAAAAATTGAGGACGGTTTAAAATATACACTGGCTTGGTTCAAGAAACAACAGATACCCGAAAATTGTTAATTCTATTAGTATTGTTTTAAATGGGAATACTTAATCTTTTCAAGAAGAAAAATAACCTCCTGGATATTCCTGTTGATCTTTCTATTTTAGGAACCGATATTCATTCACATTTCATCCCTGGTATTGACGATGGTTCAAAAACCATTGAAGAGAGTGTGGAGATGTTAACAGAAATGTACAACCTGGGGTATAAAAAAATAATTACTACGCCTCACATTATGGGTGACTTTTACAGAAACACGCCGGAAATTATTTTGTCCGGTTTGGAAAAAGTAAAAGCTGCTTTAAAAGCTGCCAACATACCACTTGAAATGGAGGGCTCTGCCGAGTACTACCTCGATTTTGATTTAGAAAGAAAACTGGACAACGGGGAATTATTACCTTTTGGCGATAACTACATTTTGTTTGAAATTTCGTATATGAATGCGCCTGAAAATTTGATACATTTTATTTTCAAACTTCAAACGATGGGCTATAAGCCAATTTTAGCGCATCCGGAACGTTATAATTTCTGGCACAACAACTTTGAGAAATACGAGGATCTGGCTGACAAAGGCGTCAAGCTTCAGTTAAATATCAATTCACTTACCGGTTATTATTCCCTGGGAACGAAAAAAATTGCTGAACTAATGATAGAAAAAAATTTAATTTCATTCATTGGAACAGATTGTCATCACATGGGACACATCAACCTGATCAAAAATGTAGTGAAGGAACCTTATTTGAAAAAATTAATTGAAAGCGGAAAGCTATTAAACAATACACTATAAGATAAAATTGATTATCGGTGAAAGGAACGTTGGAGCATGTTAAAAAAGTATTTAGATAAAATAAAAACAGAAGCGGGTTGTGATGAAGCCGGTCGTGGTTGCCTTGCAGGTCCTGTATTTGCTGCTGCCGTTATTTTACCAAAAAAATTCAAAAACGAATTACTGAACGACTCCAAAAAATTAACCGACAAACAACGTAAATACCTCCGTCCTTTAATTGAAGATCAAGCCATCACCCATGCTGTTGCCCAGGTTAGCGTTGAAGAAATTGACAAAATAAATATCCTGAATGCCTCTTTCCTGGCTATGCACCGCGCACTTGACCAGTTAAAAGTAATTCCTGAAAGCTTACTCATTGACGGAAACCGGTTCAATAAATACAAAGACATTCCCCACACCTGTGTGATTGAAGGAGATGGAAAATTTTTAAGCATTGCAGCTGCTTCCATTCTTGCCAAAACATACAGAGATGATTATATGGATGAGCTCCATCTTCAGTTTCCCCATTATGAATGGTGCACAAACAGGGCTTATGCTACAGAAAAACATCGTTTAGCTATACAAATTCATGGTCCAAGCGAACACCATCGAAAGAGCTTTCGTCTGTTATCAGTGCAAACAGAGCTTACATTTGATGAATTAGAATTACAGGGTGATTTTGATGTGCCTGAGTTAGAAAACATTTAGGCTATTGCTTTCGCATCCGGTATTCATTAATTTCGCAATGTCTCTCTTAAATTGTTTACCAGGATATGTTGAAGAAAATTCTTTTAGGTCTACTCATTGCCGGTTGCATCGCAGCAGGTATCTATTGGTTTACCTACATGAAAGAAATAAAAGCTCCTGTAAGTAGCGGATTAAATGCCATTCCTCTGGATGCTGCACTGGTTTTAGAAAGTAAGCAAACCGTTAACGCCTGGACGAAGCTGGCCACCAGCAACCTTTGGCAGGAATTCACAGGCTCTGCTACCGGTAATAAATTAAATCTACAGATCCATTACATCGATTCCCTTTTGCGACATGCACCAGCTGTCGCTCAATTACTGGTCAACCAATCCGTATTCATTTCCGCACATAACTCCGGCCCGAACTCCTTTGATTTTCTTTTTGTTTACAGTTTGCCCAATCTAAGTCATAAATCTACAGTTACAGACTTTATCAAAAGTGTCAACGACAATAAAGAACCCAGCAGTCGAATGTATGATGATGCAGAAATCAAAACCATACATCCTAAAAATAAAGACTCTCTTAGTTTCTCATTTGTAAATGGTATATTGATGGCCAGTGCCAACCAGTCGTTGGTGGAAGATGCCATTCGCCAGCTCAAATCAGGGATCTCTCTTTCCCAGGATAAAAATTTTAGTAAGGTGATTTCCACCGCCGGTAAAAATGTGGATGGCAATCTCTATCTCAATTATAAAAAATTTCCTGAACTGTTAAATAAGTTTGTCGCCACTCCGCTTCAGGAAGATACCAAAGATTTACCCGGTTTTGCTGACTACTCCGGCTGGGATATTACCATTAAACCAAATGCACTTTTATTTAGTGGGTTCACACAAGCAAATGATTCCAGTAACAATTTTTTGAGTTTATTCAACAAACAAGACCCTCAGGAAATTGAACTAACGAGAATTATTCCTTCCAAAACAGCACTGCTCTTTTTTATGGGAATTAGTGATATTAAAGCATTTCATCGCAAATACAAAAATTATTTGAGCTTTAAAAGTCGCTCGCAGGCTTATGAAGTGTTTATTTCTGACATAAATAAAAAATACAAACTCAATATTGAACGCAGCTTTCTGGATTGGATCAGCAATGAAATGGCGCTTGTGGTCACCGAACCCAATTCAGCTACCTTGAATGAAAGCAGCTATGCTGTATTTCATGCTTCCAACATTAAAGAGGCAACAGCTACCTTAAACGCATTAACAGATTCCATCTGCAAAAAAAATGGAGAGGAAAAAGATACTGCCCAGGTTGGTGATTACATCATCACACACATTAATCTTGATAATTTATTACCACAGCTTTTTGGATGGCAATTCAGGAATATTACCAAAAACTATTTTACCTCGGTTGATGATTATATTGTAGTGGCTAATTCAGCGGATGCTCTTAAAAAATTCATTCTTGATTTTGAACACAACAAAACACTTGAAAAAGATAAAAATTACCGCTCATTTCTGGAGAATGTATCAACCGAAGCCACGCTGTTTACTTATGCTTCCGTGCCTCGTTTATTAAGTAGCGTGAAAACTATTTTAAACGATGAGCTAGCTGCAGATGTGGATGGTCAGCAGGAACGTCTTCAAAAATTTGATAAAATTGGATTTCAGTTTTCCACCAATAAAGGATTATTTTACAGCAGCGCCTGCATCAGTTTCAACTCCCAATACGGACATGAATTAAAACCGGAATGGGAAACAAAAATGGATACATCTTTTTCTCGCGCACCTTACATTGTGAATAATTACCGAACCAATGCAAAAGATGTTTTCATACAGGATGATTTGAATAAATTAATTTTAATTAACAATGAAGGGAAAATAAGCTGGACCAGGCAAATCTGGAAACCTATTGCCGGGCAAATATTTCAGCCGGTTACTCCTCAAAAACCGAGAATGCAATTGCTCTTCAATACAACCACACATTTGTATAAACTGGATGAAAATGGTAGAGATGCCAAAGGATTTCCTATCAAATTTAAACTGGCTGCGAGTAATGCCATCAACATGATTACCTATGAAAAAGATGGAGAACCTCGTATTTTTGTGGCCTACGAAGATAAAACTGTTCACTGCTTAAATATATTTGGTGATGAAATAACCGGATTCAAACCAATAAAAACAGATAACGCTGTTACGCTTCCCGTACAGTATTTTCAGGTGAATGGCAAAGATTACATTTGTGTCATTGACCAGGAAGGGAAAATATACGTTACCGATCGCAAAGGTGAAGTGCGGTTGAAATTAAAAGAACGGTTTCCGAAATCAATTGATCGGTTATTTGTGGATGCCGGTGTTGATAATGAGCACACGTATTTAATTACATCCGATACAACCGGTAAAGTAACCCGTATTCGCTTAGATGACAGCAAGGAGCAGTTCAGACCTAAACACCTGGATACACCGGTAAATATGACCTATGCAGACGTTAACAAAGATGGTAAACCGGAATATATCTTCCAATCGCCTAAAGAACTGGATGTGTACAATTTTGAGAAGCAGGAAGTATTTCACTATACCTTCAAAGATCCTGTGCTAGCGCAACCATTGGTGCTAACTTTGCCTGATGGAAATTTCAAAATTGGAGCAGTATCACCTTCCAGCAATAAAATTTATTTGTTTAATGCAAATGGGGCAGCGACTGCTAACTTTCCAGTGAGAGGAAAAACCTATTTTGAAATCGGAAATTTAAACAACGATGATGCACTTTACCTGATCACAGGCACCTCGGAAAATACGCTACTTACCTATCCTTTGGAGTGATTTTAAGTTTTCAAAAAAAAGTACTACCTTCCAAGCATAATTAAAATTTCGCTTATGAAGAAAGCTCTACTTTTTACACTTATTTGGTTTGGAATTTCGGCAACAACTTCTGCACAGGATTTTTTAGGTTATATCAACAGTAACTATGCGGGTGTAACCGGAACGGATCTTCAACCGGCATCCGTTGTCGACAGCAGATTTAAAACAGATATTGCTCTTTTTGGTTTCAGCTATAGCTTTTACAACAATTACGTCGGGATAAAAAAAGATGCATTCAAACATTCCGGTGGTTTATTTAGTGGGGATTATCCTGCTTTCAAAGATACAGCTTTTGCAGAGCATTATTTAACACGCCGCACCAGCAACAATCCGAAATCACTTTACATGGCAAGCCAGTTTTACCTGCCGTCATTTATGGTTTCCATCAACAGCAAAAATGCATTTGCGTTGAAATGGAAAATACGTACCTTATTAAATGTAGATGGTGTTTCCAATGATTTAGCGGCACTTATATCCAGCAATCTCGACTATCCCTCACTGTTCAACGTTCGTTTGACAAATCAAAACCTGAGTATTCAAACCATGTCCTGGGCTGAGTATGGCTTAACCTACGGACATGTATTTAAAGATGAAGGCATACACTTTTTAAAAGCCGGAGTTACCGCTAAACTCATACAAGGATTACAGGCAGGGTATATGAAAATTGATAATTTAAATTATCAGTTTACTACCGATACAACAATGTCCATATTTCAAACGGACGTAAAATATGCGCATTCCGATAATTTCGACATTAATCAAACCAATATCAACTATAAATATATTTCACGCCCTACAG
>DASRRA010000162.1:0-1705 GCA_035696085.1 Bacteroidia bacterium
AAATCTATATGATCCGAAATCACCACTCGCTAATGAAGATGGGTTTAGGAAGGACTATATTGATGCAATGAAGGAATTAAAAATAACCAATATGCGTTGGCCGGGCGGGAATTTTCTAATGGGTTATAACTGGCAGGATGGCATTGGCCCAAAAGAACAACGCCCCGCTCGTATTAATCTTGCATGGGGTGGCATTGATAATAACCATGTAGGCACTGATGAATGGATGAAATTGAATAAAGCAATTGGAAGTGAGAATATTGTTTGCGTAAATCTTGGTCTTGCAACAATAATGGATGCTGCTTACTGGGTTGAATATTGTAATTACAAAGGAGGAACCTATTACTCTGATCTGCGTGCAAAAAATGGACATAAAGAACCATACAATGTCAAGATATGGGATTTGGGTAATGAAGTAGATGGAATGCCCTGGGAATTGGGTCATAAAAATGCTGAAGATTATATTGAAATTGCAAGAGAAGCGGCCAAAGCAATGAAAGCTGTTGACAACTCCGTCAAACTGGTTGCTTGCGGATCATCGTGGTATAGCTCCCCTGATAACTGGGATGACTGGAACCGCAAAATAATAGCCGGGCTCGGAGATCGTGTTGATTATATTTCTGTTCATAGCTATTGGGAAAATTCTCCCGATTATTATACG
Source organism: Bacteroidia bacterium (assembly GCA_035696085.1). Classification (GTDB taxonomy): domain Bacteria; phylum Bacteroidota; class Bacteroidia; order 2-12-FULL-35-15; family 2-12-FULL-35-15; genus 2-12-FULL-35-15. Next base: position 662 of record DASRRA010000162.1, read on the forward strand.
TACATGGGAAGCAGCGCAAGGATCTTTGAAGATAGAATTAATCTTACTGCCGGCGAGGTTAAAGCTATTTCAACAACAAAGAATTTTAAGAATACAATTGGTATATCTGTAGATGAATATGGAGCATTTGGCAGAAGTTTTCTGAATGTGTTGCCCGTTGCTCAATCTTTGAATTCTTTTATTCGCCATGCTGATGTTGTGAAGATGGCAAACTTCACAACGATGACCTCTCTCCTTTCAAGCGAACCCAATAAAGGAACTTACAAAACTCCTTTATTTTACACCTTTAAACTTTTCTCCAATAATTGTCTTGGTAATTCAATAGATACTTATGTTCAATGTGACACTTTCAATACGGAGAAACACAAAGGCATTCCCTATTTGGATGTCACCACTGTTTATTCAAAAGAAACAGGCAATGTATTTATTAATGTGATTAACCGGCACCAGGATAAATCGATCACTGCAGACATATTAAATACTACCGGAACTTTTTCAGGGAAAGCCCAGGCAAGTATTGTGAATAGCGATTCATTGAAGGACCAGTTTTCTTTTGACAAACAGAGTCAATATGCACCAATAGTAAAAGAAATATCGGCTGATAACAATAAAATCACTTATTCATTTCCGCCACATTCTTTTACCCAAATAAAGATTTCCGTAAAGAAAAATTGATGTATGAAAAAAATATTGCTGATTATATTCCCGCTAGTATCTCTTGAGAGCTACTCACAAGTGAACCACGTTGTGATTGATAGTACTAAGTATCCTCGTCTAATCACGTTTACTGCGCAGCAGGATCATGATAATATGATGAAGCAATTAGGTATTACGAAATTGAGACCAGGTCCAAGTGGCAATGAGTCTGCACCTAATCATGCCAATTATGATGAAACGATAGCCAATCCCTGTCCCCAACTGCCGGATATACTTACAATGAACAACGGAAAGAAAGTAACAACTGCAGATGAATGGTGGAAACAACGTCGTCCGGAAATACTGGAAGGTTTTGAAAAAGAAGTTTATGGCCGGTTACCTAAAAAT
>DASRRA010000163.1:0-5950 GCA_035696085.1 Bacteroidia bacterium
AAAAGTGCATATGTTCAGGCGAATGATAATTTTAATATGGAGTTTATTGGAACAGTTTTTACTAAATAAAACATGGAAAAAAAAGATTTTAAAGAATATAAAACAGTTTCTTTCTGGAAAGAAAAAGATGAGGATATTGTATTTTTTAAATATGCTCCCCAACTGGAAATAAATATTGATACTGCAAAAGAAATTGTTAAAAGCCGCTTAGAATACACAAAAGGCGAACAGGTTTATACGCTCATAGACTTCACAAATGTTAAGCTCGTGACTAAAGAGGGAAGAGAATATATGAATGATTCAGAAGGTGGATTAAAAGGCATTCTGGGAGGGGCTTTTCTTTCTAATAGCCTTGTTACAACACTTTTTATCAACTTGTATTTATCTATCAATAAACCATCCGTTCCTGCTAAGTTTTTTACAAAAAAAGAAGATGCATTGACATGGTTAAAGGGTTTAAAAGTGCCCGCAAAATAATTTTTTAATCATTTTGGAATATGAAGACACAAAGATATCGACTTGTAAAGTTCAGCTTTATCGATGGATCGGATATTCTTTTCAATGAATATGCCAAGGACTTAATAGTTGATTTGGAAACTGCAAAGGAGCTCGTTACAAACCGCTTGGATTTTACTGAAAATTCGAAACATTATATGATTATGGAGATGTCCAATATCAAAAAGATTTCACATGAGGCGAAGTTGTTTATGCAGGATGCTGAAGGAGGGTTAAAAAATATTTTGGGAGCCGCTTTTATCGTTTCTAATCCTGTGGCTGAACTTATGTCTAATATTTTTATAAAAACACCAAAAGAATTTCCAGCTAAATTATTTCAGAAAAAGGAAGACGCATTAAATTGGATAAAACAATTGAAGCAAAAAAAACATTCTCTTTAAAATTTATTGCAATTCATTTACAATGAAAATCAAATCATATCCATTAACTATATGTAAAATAGAGGACGATGAAGATGTTGTTTTCATTGAGTATTGCCAAAATTTAAAAATTGATTTATCAAGTGCGAATGAAATTGTCGCAAACAGGTTGGAGTTTATGGGTGACAAGAAACATTATGCAATTATGGATGCTACAAATGTAAAAAGTATAAGCAAAGAAGCTCGCGCTTATCTTTTAGACCCGTCAGGTGGAACTAAAAATATTCTTGGCTGTGCTATTATTGCAAGTAACCCAGTTGCTTCGTTATTAGCCAATATCATGATTAAATCAACTAAAACTTTCCCATCAAAATTTTTTCATAAAAAATCAGATGCTATAAAGTGGATTCTAGAGCTTAAGGAAAAATGAATGTATTGGATGTTATAAAGATGGATATAAAATCTTATCGGTTAGTTACGTGCTTTGCCGAACCGGAAGATGATATTCTTTTTTTTAATTGTCAACAAAACTTGGAGATTGATTTACCCTTAGCAGAAGAACTTGTCGCGAATCGATTGGAATTTACAAAATATAAAAAACATTATATGATTCAACAAATTCCACCGTATATTGAAATCAATTTTGAGGCTTTACAATATTTGAAAGATCCTGAAAGAGGATTAAAAAATTTGAAGGGCGTGGCGTATTTGGTTTCAAATAATTCTTCCGTAAGAATCGCTGACGATCTGATCAAAGGTGGACAAAGAAAAATACCATCCCAAGTATTCACGTCAGAAAAGGAAGCACTTCAGTGGATAAAAAACCTTAAAGAATATCATCTAATTACACAGTCGTAGCATTTAATTTAATTTCAATCAAATTTACTGGTGAAAACACTATCTGTTAATAAGTCAATTTTAGAAGAGCTCGCTAAATTTAGCAAGTCAATTCTCAATTTTGATTTTTCTACACGTATAACAATTGATTATAATGATGATTTGATTAATGAAATTGCCAGCAACTTAAACTTGCTTGCAGATAAACTAATGTTGAATCCTCCTGAAGCGGATTCAAACGAAAAAATCAATATCAGCCATTTTATTTCGGTCATCAGTTCATTTGCTAACCATGACTTTAGCCAGAAACTTCCCGTTTCAGAACATGGTACCATCCTCGACGCTATTGCCACTGGTATCAATATGCTTGGAGATGAACTAGAGCAAACCACGGCATCTAAAGACGAACTGGAAACAGAACGTAACCTATTAAATGAAGCACAAGCCATCGCGAAAGTTGGCAACTGGGAGTTTTATCCCTTAAAAAAGCAATTGACCGGCTCAAAAGAGTTTTTCAGAATTTTTGAATTGGATTGCGTTCCAGAAGAAGAATACTACGACACCTACCGTAAAAAACATCCGGAAGATGATTTGCAAAGACTGGATGAACTATTCATGAATATTTTTAAAATTCAAGATACCTATACATTTGAACACAGAATTATTTGCAATAACGGAACGATTCGCCACCTTTCCTCTATTATGGGAGAAGTCACAAGGGATTCCAATAACATGGTTGTATGTGTGAAAGGCACCACCCAGGATATTACCGATCGTAAAAATGCAGAAATTGAGCTGAACAATTCTTTTAATATTGTAACCGAACAAAACAAGCGGTTATTAAATTTTTCATATATTGTATCCCATAATTTACGCTCTCATACCAGCAATATAACTTCTTTATTATTACTTCTGGAAGAAGAAGAAACAAAAGAAGGAAAGGAACATTTAATGAACCACATCCGTAATGTGTCTAATTTATTAAATGAAACCATGATTAATTTGAATGATGTCGTTTCTATTCAAAAAAATATCAACCTCATCATTGAATCGCTTTCGCTGCGATCATACGTGGATAAAGCCATTGAAGTACTTAGTGAACAAATTGTTCTTAAAAAAGTAACGATTGAAAATAATGTAAGTAGAGAAATTGTTGTAAATTACAATCCGGCTTATTTGGAAAGTATTGTACTCAATTTTATATCTAATGCTATAAAATACAGTAGCCCGGAACGTAAGCCGGTTGTTCACATTGATGCTTTTGCAGAAAATGAATTTACGGTATTTCAAATAAAGGATAACGGACAAGGTATAGATCTTAAAAAATACGGAGAAAAATTATTTGGTATGTATAAAACATTTCATGGAAATAAAGATGCCCGCGGAATTGGTTTGTTTATTTGTAAAAACCAAATTGAAACCATGGGCGGAAAAATTGAGGTAGCAAGCGAATTGGGAATAGGAACAACATTTAAGATTTATATCAAATGAAGACAGTGGATACAATTTGTGTAATCGATGATAATGATGTTTACCAGTTTGTAATGAAAAATTCTATCAACAAACTGAATCCCAATATCAAGATTTTAGCTTATTTAAACGGAGAGGAAGGAATCAATGCAATTAAAGAGATGATCGAGAAGAGCCAGCCTTTGCCGGATGTTATTTTATTGGATATAAACATGCCCATTATGGATGGTTGGGAATTTATGAATGAATTTATAAAAATCAAATCTCAATTAACACGCGTCATTCCTATTTACTTAACTACCTCCTCGCTGGATGCGTCTGATATTGATAAAGCAAAAAAATACGAAGATATCACCGGGTTTCTCTCTAAACCCATCGACAGACATACACTTCTTAAAATCGCTCAACCTAACTCTTGAAAATTTATTAAGTCTCAGACTTTGTAAAGTTCCTGAATAGTTTATATTTGCTTTTAAATGATAACTATAAAGATGTTGTGCCCTAATACCTAATGACTATGACCGTTAAAAGAATTAGAATTACCTCTGTTTTTGCCCTTTCACTGATTTTAATGATCAGTTCCTGTATGAAAGATAATTTTGAATTTGATAAACTTGCACAAACAGAATGGAATCCCAGCCTGGCCGCACCACTTGTACATTCCTCCTTATCTATACAGGATATTCTTACAAAAAATGATAAATCAGGGATAATCAGTATAGACAGCAACCACTTCTGCTCTATTGTTTATGAAGGTAATTTGTTTTCCATTATTGCATCCGATCTGGTTAAGATCCCTGATCAAACTATTCCGCCTTATACAGCATCGTTGGATTTATCGCAAATTCCCATTTTTGTTTCCAATCAAACCATAACACTGCCTTACACGCAAACCGTTAACTTCACCCCTGGTACTAACAATCCGAAGATGGATTCTGTTGTCTTTAAAGCCGGAACCATTGAACTCGCTGTAAACTCTGATTTTAATTTTGATGGTGAGATTAAAATTGAAATACCAGGTGCTAAAAAGAATGGACGAATTCTTTCGCAAACAATGATTCTTGATTACAATGGTATCGTACCCGTTTTAGCCAACGCAGTGATTGATTTGAATGGATACCGCTTTGATATGACAAACGGCAGTACTGCGGTTAATCAATTTGTTGTAAATTATGAAGTAACGTTAAGAGGCGTTGGCCCTTCTCCTACTACATCAAACAGAGTAATTCTTTCAGGAGAATTTAAAAATTTGAAATTTGATAAAATTTTTGGTGACCTGGGGCAGTTGCCACTCTCTTTGGATAAAGATACAGTTGACATTGGTATATTCAAAAACGCAATTGGTAGCGGTACGATCTCCCTGGCAGATCCAAGATTAACGATGGTAATTTCAAACTCGTATGGTATCCCAATCGATGCTAGAATCGCTGAGTTGGATGCCTATACACCCGGCTCTATTCCATTCCAAGTAACTGGTTTTCCAACTCCTCTTCCGTTATATAGTCCTACAAAAAGCCAGATAGGCCAAACACTCACTGGTTCTTTTACATTAAATAATTCCAATAGTAACCTTGCAACCATTATCAAAAAGGTGCCTCAAAGTTTTATTTATAAAATTGATTCGAAGACAAACCCCAATGGCCCCACGCATGAAAATTTTATCCTTGATACCAGTCGCTTTAAAGTTGATATGAAAGTTGAATTGCCATTATATGGAACGGCAAAAGACTTTTTATTGATAGATACGGTGGATTTTAAAATGGAAGAAAATTTTACGGATCAACTGGAGTCGGCTACAATACGCACTTTTAACTCGAATGGGTTTCCAATGGATGTGGCGATGCAGGTATACTTTGCTGATAGTACTTACAAGAAACTGGATTCATTAGTAAGACCTTATCAATTAATTTTAAGATCTGCAACTGTAAATCCGATAACAGGAAAAGTGACCAACCCTAATGATAAGATTTACGATGTAGTGATTACCCCCGACAGGGTAAAAAATTTAAAAACGGCAAAGTACCTTCTGGTAAAGGCTATAGCTACTACAACCAGCGGTGGAAATACCAATGTTAAAATATATTCCAACTATAAAATTGATTTGAAGCTTGGAATCCAGGCAAACATCAAAAAGAAATTTTAGTTAGCTCATAAACACATTTTAGAATCAATTATATGAAAGAAAGAATATATCTACTTTGCCTACTAACAGGACTTTTTTTATCGAATTATACAATCGCACAAAATTTCACACTATACAATATGGGTGTTGTACCACAACGAACCTATTCAAACCCGGCTCTCATCCCAAAGGGCAGCCGTATAAGCGTCGGAATTCCTATGCTTTCTTCGGAGCAATTGAGCATACGAAACAGTGGCTTTAAATATTCGGATGTTGTAAAACATGGAGATGATGATTCCCTTCACCTCGATGTGGATAACATGCTAAGCAAACTTAGCCCGAATAATTATTTAAGCGTCAATTATAATCCTGATATACTTTCTTTTGGAATTGTAGCAGATAAAAACTATATCAGTTTTAATATTACTGAAAAAGTAGATATCCGTTTCCGTTATCCCAAAGCATTTATGGAATTTCTGTGGAAAGGGAACGGTGCTTATTTAGACAAAGAAATGCAATTTAATTTCGGGTTGGATTTTTCACATTACCGTGAGTATGCATTGGGGTATGCAAGAGAAATTAACGATAAATTATTTGTTGGTGGAAAAGTTAAGTATTTATATGGAATGGAGAACTTTAATATTAA